>JBCAWP010000052.1:0-12128 GCA_038534535.1 Pseudomonadota bacterium | reverse complement strand
GAGCCGTCCGATACGTCCAAATCCGTTGATTGCGACGCGTACTGCCATGAAAAGTCTCCTGAGATCCCTGATAGTCTCAATATGACAGTGTTCACGGCCGCCTAAACGAAGAAGTGTCGGTCGATGGCGACACAATTTCGGTTGGCGGTCGCAGTTTCAAATGCCTGGCGGAGCGCAATCCGGCAGAGCTGCCCTGGGGTGAAATGGGCATCGACGTTGCGATGGAGTGCACAGGCATCTTCACCGCCAAGGATCAGGCCTCCGCTCATCTAGAAGCCGGAGCCAAGCGCGTACTCGTCTCGGCGCCAGCGTCCGGCGCGGACAAGACCATTGTCTACGGCGTGAACCATGAGACGCTGACATCGGACGATCTCGTCGTGTCCAATGCGTCGTGCACGACCAATTGCCTCTCTCCGGTGGCGAAGGTGCTGAACGATACGATTGGAATCGAGCGCGGTTACATGACCACCGTCCATGCCTATACGGGCGACCAGCCAACGCTCGACCGGATGCACAAGGATCTCTATCGAGGGCGCTCGGCCGCCATGTCGATGATCCCAACCTCCACGGGGGCGGCGAAGGCCGTCGGCCTTGTCCTGCCGGAGCTCGCGGGCAAGCTCAACGGATCGGCTGTCCGGGTCCCGACGCCGAATGTCTCCATGGTCGATCTCGTGTTCGACGCAAGCCGCGACACATCCGTCGAAGAGGTCAATGGTGCGATCAAGGCCGCGTCTGAAGGGGCTATGAAGGGCGTGCTCGGATATTCTGAGGCCCCGCTGGTTTCGGCCGACTTCAATCACAATCCAGCATCATCAACCCTGGCCGCGAACGGCACCAATGTGACCGAAGGCAAGCTCGTGCGGGTGCTCAGCTGGTATGATAATGAGTGGGGCTTTGCCACGCGCATGTCGGACACGGCCGTGGAGCTTGCAAAATTTATCTGATCTTCTAACTCCATAAGAGCAGCACGTAAAAGTTGATTTGTGGAGCCGGCGATGAATTATGACGCTTTCATAAGCCATGCGAGTGAAGACAAGCATATCGCCCGGCTGCTGAGAGGTTATCTGCGAAGTCACAACATCCATTCCTGGTTCGACGTCGATCACGTGGAACCAACTGAGCCGATGGAAGTCGACAAGCTGAACCATAAGTTCACGAAGGCGATCGAGAACTCTGATTTCTTTTTATTCCTGATTTCCAAGCATTCACTGAAGAAGAAGTGGCCACGCCTCGAATTTGATTATGCATTAGCTCAGAGAAATATAAATCCTGAAACCACGAAAATGATTGGCATCATCATTGATGAGACGTCTCCGGAAGACTTGCCTGAGTGGATTTCACCGATCAGCTATCGAAGTATCTACGGTGCGTTCGCCGGTTTAGACATTCTTGATGGCATACGAGATCAGATTGGCAAGTCGAAGGCGACATATATAAGTCGCCTGGAGCCGCACTTTATTAAGCAGGTCAGAGCTGAAAAGCTTGCGTCAAATCTTAGAAAAGCTTTGTCGCAGGAATTGGACTTTTGGTACATCAATGGTGGATTTTCTATCCGCCAAAAAATATGCCCGACATTAGAAGAGCTTCTCGAGAAGGATCCGGGATCGACTCTCACATGCCGCTTCATGTTTTTAGATTCTGTTCTTTTGAACGACGAACCCGACGATGATTACATTGCTGAGTTCGAGGATTACCTCCATAACTTCCTTGGTAATTCCAACTTTTTTCAATTCCACGGTCAACACCACGAACTGGTCAACGACTCGATCGCCGCGATCTTGGAAATGAAAGCGAGATATAAAAACTTCGATTGCACGATAAAGCTAAGCGACAGAATTCCTGCTGGTCGCTTCATATTATCAGATACCACAGGCTTCTTCACGCCATTTGTGTCCGACACAAATGACACCATGCCGATATTTATCTTTGACGAGCGCTCACCGTTTTTCTCATTTGCCCGCCGGCACTTTGAAAAAGGGTATCAGACGGCACGTCAGATTTATCCAAAAGACACATGATCTTGATCGAACCCGTAGCAAACCAGCGGGTTCGGCTTGTTGGGAGGAGACATGCAGCAATTCCCTTGGGGCACCATGGCCTGGCTGGTGGAAGACGCGAGCCACCCCGGCGCTGACTTGTCGCTCGCACGGATGACCGTTTTACCTGGTGAGACAAGCCCACCGCACCGTCATGGAAATGCCAACGAAGCCATCCATGTTGTGAGCGGGGAAATGGAGCAGCGTGTTGGCGACAGCTGGATATCCGCGCGCACGGGAGAAACGATCTATGTGCCCGCAGGATCGGTTCATCAGACCCGGTGCAGCGGCGCCAATCCGGTCGTCATGGTGATTGCCTACTCTGCCGGCGCCAGAGCATATGAGGAAGTGGACGAGGGATGAGCGGATTTAATCGCCTCGATAGTCTTGGTGACCTGACGGGAAAAACGGCGCTCGTCAGGGTTGATTTCAATGTACCGATGAACGATGGCGCGGTCACGGACGATACACGTCTACGCGCGGCGCTTCCAACGGTTGAGGCGCTAACATCCAAAGGCGCTAAGGTCGCCCTGCTCGCCCATTTCGACCGGCCAAAAGGGCAAATCGTTCCGGAAATGAGCCTGAAACCTGTGGCAACTGCGTTCTCTGAAGTCTTCGACGCGCCGGTGACCTTTGCCGAAAATTGCACGATTGGCCCGAAAGCAAAGGCAATGATCGATAGCCGAATGCCGGGCGACGTCATTCTCCTCGAGAACGTGCGTTTCCTACCAGGCGAAGAAGCAAACGACCCGGGCACGATCGCCGATATGGCTAATCTCGGCGACTTGTATGTGAACGATGCGTTCTCAGCCGCCCACCGGGCCCACGCATCGACGGCTGGACTAGCGGGTGTCCTCCCCGCCTATGCCGGCAAGGCCATGGAGCGGGAGCTCGACGCCCTGGAAGCGGCCCTCGGACAGCCAGAACGACCCGTTCTTGCGGTTGTCGGCGGTGCAAAAGTCTCCACGAAAATCGAGCTTCTGATGAACCTCGTGGCCAAGGTCAACGCGCTCGCGATTGGTGGCGGCATGGCAAATACCTTTCTTGCCGCCCGGGGGCACCCTGTGGGCAAATCGCTATGCGAGCACGATCTGGTCGACATGGCGAAGAAAATTGAGCGCAATGCGCTTGCATGCAAATGCGACATTCTCCTGCCGCGCGATGTGGTGGTGGCAAAGGCATTTGAGGCGAACGCGCCGCATCGGATCTGCGGGCTTGATGACGTCGCCGATGATGAAATGATCCTCGATGCGGGACCGCAGACCGTAGCAATCCTCGCCACCGCCATGGACACAGCCAAAACGCTGATCTGGAATGGTCCGCTCGGCGCCTTTGAGCTGACGCCGTTCGATAAAGCCACGGTTCAGGCCGCGACGGCGGCAGCGGCGCGATGCAAGGCCGGACGGCTCATCGCCGTAGCTGGCGGCGGGGATACGGTCGCTGCGCTCAACCATGCTGGTGTCGCGGGCGATTTCACCTTTGTGTCAACCGCGGGCGGCGCATTTCTTGAATGGATGGAAGGAAAGGCGCTTCCGGGCGTGGACGCGCTGCGGTCATAAAACACTGATAGATGGGGACAAGATATGTACGACGAGGGAAATCCAATGACTGACGCACGCATGGCCGAGCAAATGGCCACGAAGAAAGGCTTTATCGCCGCGCTGGACCAATCCGGCGGATCGACCCCTAAAGCGCTGCGGCTTTATGGTGTTGCGGAGGATGCGTGGTCAACTGACGAAGAGATGTTCGGGCTGATCCATGAGATGCGTACACGGATTGTCAAAGCGCCGGCATTTACCGGCGAGAAGGTGATCGGCGCAATCCTCTTTGAGCGGACGATGGATGGCGAGATCAACGGCGTCCCAACGGCGACCTATCTCTGGGAGACGCGCGGGGTCGTGCCATTCTTGAAAGTCGACAAGGGCCTAGCGGACGTGGAGAACGGCGTGAGGTTGATGAAGCCGATGCCAGACCTCGATGCACTGCTGACGCGTGCGGTCTCCAAAGGGATCTTCGGTACGAAAATGCGCTCGGTTATCGATGCGGCAAACCCGCAAGGGATCGCGGCGAACGTCGCCCAGCAATTCGAAATAGCCCATCAAATTCTTAGCCATGGGCTCATGCCAATTATTGAGCCGGAGGTGACGATTACGATCTCCGATAAGGCCGAAGCGGAAGATATGCTGCGGGACGAAATCCTGAAACATCTCGACGAGGTGCCCGCCGATAAGCAGGTGATGCTGAAGCTCTCCCTGCCCACACGCGCGAACCAATATGCCGATCTCATGGCGCACCCCCGCGTGATGCGTGTCGTGGCACTTTCCGGCGGCTACAGCCGCGCTGACGCGAACGAGAAGCTCTGCGAAAACACAGGCATGATTGCCAGCTTCTCCCGCGCGCTGACCGAGGGCCTCTCAGCAGGACAGGCCGATGCGGACTTCAACCAGACCATCGCTGAAACGATCGACTGTATCTATGATGCGTCCTGCGCGGGCCAAGCGGGCGCTTGACGGAGGCAGCCCCTGCCCACTATCGGCGGGGGCATGGACCATGAAACCAAGCTTTATCTGATCACGCCGCCCGAGATCGCGGACCTGGGGTCGTTTGTTAGCAACCTTGGGGCTGTCCTTTCGACCGGCGCTGTAACGGCCGTACAGCTACGCTTGAAGCGGCGCGGAGAGGCCGTGAGCGATGTGGCGGCGTTAGCCCAGCTTGCAGACGCGGCCGTGCCGGTCATCCAGGCGGCGGGCGCCGTCGCGCTTATTAATGACCTTCCGGATATTGCCGCGGCGAGCGGTGCGGATGGCGTTCATCTCGGGCAGTCGGATATGGCGCTGAAAGAGGCGCGGGCCCTCCTCGGCGAAGACGCGCTGATCGGCGTCACCTGCCATGCCAGCCGACACCTCGCCATGGTGGCAGGTGAGACCGGCGCGGATTATGTGGCGTTCGGCGCGTTTTACCCAACGGAGACCAAGGACACAGACCAACGGCCAGCGCCAGATATCTTGACCTGGTGGCAGGAGACGATGGAACTGCCCTGCGTGGCGATTGGCGGAATTTCACCGCAGAACGCCGCACCGCTGGTGGCCGCGGGGGCGGACTTTCTCGCCGTATCATCGGCTGTGTGGCAGCATCCGGATGGCCCCGCCGCGGGCGTAACCGCGCTGAAACGGGTCATAGACAACACTCTGGCGGAGTGCCTCGATCCCTGATGGCCAAGCTCTATTTCAATTATTCGGCCATGAATGCCGGTAAATCGACGGTCCTGTTGCAAGCCGCTTATAATTACCGCGAACGTGGCATGACGGTCCTCTTGTTAAAGCCAACGGTCGATCACAGAGGACCTGTCGGGGAGATCTCCTCGCGCATCGGCCTGTCGGCGCCGGCGGATCTGATTGCACCGGACCGTGACGTGAAGCGGCACGTCCTCGACAGGCATAAGGCCGAGCCGCTTGCATGTGTACTGATCGACGAAGCGCAATTCCTATCGCGCGATCAGGTCTGGCAACTCGCCGATGTGGTCGACGAAGCCGGGATCCCGGTCCTCTGCTATGGTATCCGCACGGATTTACGGGGTGATCTCTTTCCAGGTAGCGCCGCCCTCCTTGCAATTGCCGACCATTTAAGGGAAGTGCGGACGATCTGTTGGTGCGGGCGCAAAGCCACGATGAATGCGCGCCTGGACGCGGAAGGCCGCGTGGTGCGCGACGGCGCGCAAGTCGAAATTGGCGGCAATGAGCGTTACGCCGTGCTATGCCGCCGGCATTGGCGGCTCGGGGATCTCGGACCGGATATATGAGGCGCCGTACGCTTCCTTAACCCTCCCGGCATAGCCTCAGCGGCATGAGTG
Source organism: Pseudomonadota bacterium (assembly GCA_038534535.1). Lineage (GTDB taxonomy): Bacteria > Pseudomonadota > Alphaproteobacteria > Caulobacterales > Hyphomonadaceae > CALLCD01. The sequence goes on along the minus strand of JBCAWP010000052.1, from coordinate 6,242 downwards.
ACCGTGCCCGGATTGAAGCTTTTCTCGAAATGATGTCCGCTGAGCGCGGCGCGGCGCAAAACACGCTGGACGCCTATGCGCGCGACCTGATGGACGCCTCAGAGTTCCTCGGCGGAGGACTTACGACTGCCACGCAAAGCCAGGTCTCGACGTGGATGCGCGACTTGTCAAAACGCGGGCTTGCAGCGTCAACGGCGGCCCGGCGATTGTCGGCCGTGAAGCGCTTTTTCCGTTTCCTCTTCGAGGAAGGCGACCGCAAGGACGACCCAACCTCGCAGATTGACCGGCCGAGTGCGCGCCGCGCGGTGCCGGACGTCCTCTCCCGTGAAGAGATGGACCGGTTGATTGCCACCTGCGGAACGGACACGCGCCTCGTCTGCCTGGTGGAGTGCCTTTACGGTGCGGGCCTGCGGGTCTCAGAACTCGTCTCCTTGAAAGTTGGGGATTTACCGCGGCGCAAAGGAAAGCGATGGCTCGCGAGCGACATCATCGTGCGCGGTAAGGGCGGACGGGAGCGGCTTTGCCCGCTTGGGCGACCGGCACTCGATGCGCTGCTGACCTGGCTTGAGGACCGCGAGGATCATTTGCCGAAAGGCTCACTCGCCCGCGACCGATCAAAACCGTTTGTCTTTCCGTCACGCGGCACGGGTGGACACCTGACGCGCCGCCGGCTCGGCCAAATGCTCGAAGAATTGGCTATTCGCGCTGGCCTTGACACCGCGCGGGTTCACCCACACGCCTTGCGACACGCCTATGCGACCCATTTGCTGCAAGGCGGGGCAGATCTTAGAAGCGTCCAGACCCTTCTCGGTCATGCCGATATTTCAACGACCCAGATTTACACCCATGTGCTCACGGACGAGCTGGCCGAACTTCTAGAAACGGCACACCCACTGGCGCAGGGCTAGCGCGGTCACTCGCCGCGAATGAACGCCCGGATATCTTCATTCAAGTCTTCAAGTGATGGTTCGTGCACATACATCATGTGGCCGGCCGGATAATACTTCATCACGACACGGTCGGGCACGATCCCGTTTCGGGTGAGACTAAACTCGGCGCTGAAAAAGGGCGTCGCGAAGTCGTAATAGCCGGCCGCGTTAAAGACGCGGAGCCCTGAATTGTGCCGCATCGCCGTGCCAATATAGGGCGCCACATTGAACATGAAGCGCCCGCCGCCGGGCCCTTTAATATCCCAATTCCAATCGCGCCCGAGGCCAGAAATGATCTCGTATTCGCGGTCCATTTCGAGATTCAGGTCCGAACGGAAATAGCTGTTGAGCGCGGCGGTGTAAGCGCCATCAATCGCCACAAAGGACGGGTCCTGGTCGGGGCGGTCGCCAGCCCGGTCATAATCGACACCCGTATAACGGCTATCGAGGCGCCCTACGGTTAGACCGCGATCGCGCAGGAGCTCCTTTTGAAAGCGCGGGAGCGAGACGCGCAGATTGGCATTCTCTAGATAATCCTCCGAGAGCCCAGTAAAACGCGCGAGGTCCGCACGCACGGTTGCGCGCTCACGCTCGCCCAAGCGGTTGCCCTTCATCAGCGCGGACATATAAGGCCCCTCCGCAAAGGCGCGGACCTCTTCTAAGAAGGCTTCCAAATCATCAGGGCGATCGTCCAGCGCCTCATGGTACCAAGCCGTGGCGGCCATTGTTGGCAGCAAGATTGGCCAGGCAAGTTCGTTCCCCTGCCCCGTGACGTCATGGTACATGTCGAGCACGGTCGAGACGAGAATGAGACCGTTCAACGAGACGTCGTTATAGCTGCCTTCCAATTCGCGCACGACGGCGGCTGTGCGGAGCGTCCCATAGCTTTCGCCGCCCAGAAATTTCGGGCTGTTCCACCGGCCGTTCTCACTGATCCATTGGCGGATGAATTGGGCAATCGAGGCGGCATCTTCATGGACGCCCCAGAATTCGTCCGGTTCAGCATCACCCAGAGCCTTTGAAAAGCCTGTGCCGACAGGATCGATAAACACGATATCCGTCACATCGAGAAGCGCGTGTGGATTATCCACGATCGGGAATGGCGGCGCGCCGTCGTCCTTCGCATCAGACGGGATCGCGACCCGTTTCGGCCCGAACGCCCCCATATGGAGCCAAACCGAGGACGAGCCCGGCCCGCCATTGAAAAAGAAAGTGATTGGCCGGCGTTCATAGTCCGACACGCCGCTGCGCAAATAGGCGGTGGAGAAAATGGCTGCGGTCTCTTCGCCATCATCACTCAGCACGGTCTCGGAGAGGACGACCTCATAACTGACACGCTCACCGCCGAATGTCCCCTGCCGCGTGACCGACTTACGATAGGGCTCGTGGGGTTCGGCCATGCCTGCGTCGCCCTCATGGTCATCGGCGCCGGCCGGCACCGCAAAGCTTAGGACTGCAAAGAGCGCCGCGATTAGAAACCGATTGAACATGGATAAAGCTCCCCAAAATCATCTTGGCAGAGACAATCATGAGTAATATGCCCTGTCACCCTTGATCAGGATTATGGTGCGATCAAAAAAGCGATTACTTCTTCCGCCCACCGAGGACGGCGACGAGTTCTTCGACCTTGCTTCGCCGGTCTTTCAGACTTCCACTTTTTAGCGCGCCTTCGACGCAGCTGCCGATATGGTCGTCTAGAATGAACCCTTCGAGACCTGTGAGCGCCGCTTTTATCGCCTGGATCTGACGAACAACATCAATGCAATACCGATCCTCATCGACCATGCGGGCAACGCCGCGCACCTGACCCTCGATACGCGCGAGGCGCTTCATGGCGTTAGACTTTGTCTCGTCCTGCATAGACTTAGTGTAAGGGCTTCATGGCAGCGTTCAAGCGCGCGTGGTCCCGCCTCCGGCGGCTTAATCGGCACTGACCTCTTCAATCGTGAGAAGATAGGCCATCAAGGCATCCGTTGCGATCGGATCGAAATCGAATTGGGGCATGATTTCGCCGCCAAGCTGGACGTGTTCACGGAAATCAGTGGCAATGGCTTCAATGTCATAATCGGCCAGGGCCGTGCGCAGGGGCGGCGCTTCCGGGCGGGGACTTGTGCCTGTTGGTCCGATCGCGTGGCAAACCGCGCAATTGCGCTCGGCGATCTGGCGGCCCGTTTCGATGAGATCGGCATCGGCAACCGCGGTCGCATCAACGGGCGATCCATCCGGGGCAGGTTGGCAGGCAATGAGCGCGGCACCTAAGATGATGGCACCGATTGCGAAAACGCTCTGACGCATTCTTGTCTCCTCCGTTTGGCGGCGCGGCGGATCAGGCCGGCGCGACTTCCATCACTTTATAGACGAGTGGGTCCTCGCCGTGATGGGCGACAGTCACATATTCGCCGGCCCGGAAGGTGTGTTCACCGAGGCGGTGGACGGGTTCGTCAGGGCCTTCATCCTCATCGTCATAGCGAAACCGCCAGTGCGTACCGGAATGGGTGAGCCAGCCCTCGGCGCGCTCATCGGCTTCGAAGTGGAGCCGCTGGACTGTGCAAGCCTGGCGCTCGGCGCGCCAGCCCTCAAGATCGATCTTGCCGTCGGCGTCAAGCGGCGCATGGAGGATATATCCTTGGCGTGGGTCGCCGTCTGGCCAACCGTCATTACGCGCCAGGCGCAAGGTGATGCGTTGTAAGGACATGCAAACCTCCGTTGATTAGTGGCAGAGCGCCAAGGCGGGCGCTTGATCCGCAGTGAGCAGCGTTCGTGTCACCCCACCGAACAAACGCTCTCCCGCCCGGCTATGGCCGTATGCCCCGGAGACGATCAGAGCAGCTTTCATGTTCTCCGCCAGTGTTAGCAGGCCTTCCCCGACCTGCCCGTTTAATGCAGCCCGCTCCGACGCGATGCCCTTTGCCTTCAACCAGTCCTGAAGCCGGGCGGGATCGTGGGATGCGCGCTTCGCGGCGCGGCCCAATTGCGACTCATTCTGTGCGATGATGACTTTCCCGAGGCTGGCCATCAGCGGGAAAAAGCCGCGCACGGCGCGGGCGGACTCATCGCTCCCGTCCCAGGCGACGAGCACCGGACCTGCGACGCGCCCGTCCGTGCCCGCGATGACGAGTGGCAAGGACGCGTCCATCATCACATGTTCACAGGCCGGCGAGAGGCCATGGCCTGGCTTCGCAGCCGCGCGTGGGAAAACAATGGCATCGGCCAGCGTTGCCTCATCGCCGGCGACATCTGCGGGAAATCCGGCGCGCTCTTCAAAGGTCGCGGTGCCGGCCTGAAGGTCTGACGCGGCGACGATCCGGTCGAAGGCCGCACGGCTGTCGCGCAGGAGATTTTCCTGGGCCTCGACGATTTCTTTTGCGACGACTGTGCTGACGCCGATAGCAAATTCCGGCGCGCTATAGGAGTAGACGCTAGACGCATCCGGCAGGGCAGATATGGCTTTCAAAGGACGCTCAAGTGTGGCCGCAAGGTTTGCGGCATAGCTAAGACCTGCATCATCGGTCTCATCGCGGCGGGCAAATAGGGTGACAATCGACATGGGCGAGGCCTCCTCATGGCTCAGTTCCGGTTGATGTGCACCAACATAGCGACCGGCGGGCCTTTCCGAATTACGGGATTCTACTGAGCCACCCGGTCGGGCCATCGAGTAATTTTCCTATCCTGCCCGGCTGGCCTCGCCTAAACGACGCCCATGGATACCACCGCCGCTCCCCTGACGCGCCAACGCGTGCTGGCGCTCGTGTGGCCCGTCGTGCTCGCCCAGGCCGCGATTGCGATGACGGGCATTGTCGACACCGCAGCCATGGGCAGGTTTGGCGACAAATCGGACCTTGCGGCTGTCGCGGTTGCCGCTGTGGCGTTCAGCTTCATCTATTGGGGCTTTGGGTTTCTACGTATGTCCACGACGGGGCTGACCGCCCAAGCGGAGGGCGCTGGCGAAGCAGCCGAGGCGCGGGCTGTGCTCCTGCGCGGGCTTATTTTGAGCGCGGGGCTTGGCGTGGCGCTCTTCCTGCTTGGCCCGATCCTCAAGACGATTGCGTTCGGGGCGTTCGACGCTGCGGCCGATGTCGAGGCGCTGGGCGCAGAGTATTTCGATGCGCGCATTTGGGGGGCCCCCGCCCTTCTAATGGGATACTGCGTCGCGGGCTGGCTCCTCGGGCGCGGGCGAACGGGTCAACTCCTCGCCTTCCAAATTGTCATGAACGGCGTGAATGCCGGGCTCGACCTCTATTTCGTCGCCGTCCTAGACCTCGGCCCTGCTGGCATCGGCGCGGGCACAGCGATTGCGGAATGGGTCGCGCTTGGCTTCGGATTGATTTTGGTGCGCGGCGCATTCCGAGCCCCGGCACGGCTGATGGACCCGGCCCGGCTTGCGCGACTCTTCACGGCGAACCGGGACATCATGATCCGCACCATAGCGCTTCTCTTTTCGTTTGCCTGGTTCGTGCAGGCCGGCGCCCGCCAGGGGACCGCAGTGCTCGCGGGGAACGAAGTGCTGTTGCAATTTGTGACCGTGGCCGCCTTCGTGCTCGACGGGTTCGCCTTCATCGCCGAGAAGGAAACGGGCGAAGCGGTGGGGGCGAATAATACGGCCCGGCTCAAGCGCGCCGTTCGTGTCACGACGGAGCTCGCCTTTATATCCGGCGCCCTGATCTCGCTGGTGTTTTTCTTCGGCGGCGGCTGGGTGATCCGGACTTTTATTCTCGACCCAGAGGCGCAGACCTCCGCCCTCGCTTTCCTGCCCTATTGCGCGCTGATGCCGCTTATCGGCGTTGCGCCGTTCCAACTCGATGGCATCTTCATCGGCGCCACAGAAGGCCGGGCCCTGCGCAATGCCGGTGTGCTCTCAACGCTCGGCTATGTGGCGACGGATGTGGCGCTTCGGCCCTTTGGGAACACGGGCGTTTGGATCGCGTTCTTGAGCCTATATCTTTGGCGTGCCGGGCTCCTCGGCGCATATTGGCCAGGGCTGGTGAGACGGGTTGGAACGAGATTCGCTTAGGCGGGCTGTGGCCAGCATGCCGAGGCCGCACGCTTCCAAGTGGGCAAAGCCTCTTTTCGATCAACTTTTTCAAGTTTTTCTCAATATCGCCGACGGATTTTCGCGGCGAAGGCGTCAAACACTTCTGCGAGGGCATTTGGAGGGTTTGGTATGCGCTTGAAAATCTTGTTTGGTCTCGTGTGTGTGTGTACTGCCTGCTCCGGCTCCGGCAGTGATGCGCCGGCCACGGTTCCCACGAATACGGTTTCTGCGAACATCGCGCCGACAGCGCAGGCCACAGCGCCAGCTGTTTCCGTAGAAGG
>JBCAWP010000051.1:0-12138 GCA_038534535.1 Pseudomonadota bacterium | reverse complement strand
ATGAAGTCGTCAACCGGATCATGCTCGCCGACGTTATCGGTGCGCCGCTCGGCTCAAGTGCGGGGTTCGAACAGGATACGGGATGTATCAATATTATCGACTTCGATCTCGTGCCCGATGACGAGGGTCAGATCCGGATCGAGCGATCTATGATCAAGGCGGTGAACTTGACGCCTGCGAATTATCTGAAGAACGGTATGAACCTTCGAAGCCTCGAGGCGATTTTTACGCGCCCAGACTGAATGTCCGTTCATGTTTCGCTAAACCGTGACGTTTTTATGAATGAAGATGAACGCCGCGTCTGGCAGTTTGTTCAGGTTGACCGTGCGATAACTCTTTTCGTCGGGGCGGGGCGAATGGTGCTTGCCTTGAGTTCCGGTCCGACGTCCTTCTTGCTTACCTTAGCCGGCCACAACAGGTCGGCTCTTTTTTACGTCAAGCGTTGGATCGCTGAGACAGGCCCATCCAGAAACAAGAGATCGCCGCGCTGCTTAACCGTCGCTGACATGCGCACGGGATCCGCCACCAGGGGCAAAAGCGTTTCGCCGTGCGCCGCATCACGATCCGTCATTATGAGGAGGCGACGCCGGTTTTCACGGTCGGTCGCGAGGAACGCCGGTGGCAAGCCGCCGCGAATGCAGAGTGCTGCGCAGGCTTTATGAACCTTACCCTCCGACGGGCGCATTGCTCCAAACCAGCATTTTGTGTCGAGGATCTCGCCGCTCAGTGTGACGTCGCCCAGCGCGTTGAAGGCGGGAAAGGCCAATGCGGCGTCAGTTTCCATCGGTGGCGCGGGGGCGATCCAGTCCAGCCCGTCAATCACGGCGATCATCACATGGGGGCCCCGCTGAATGACGCTCCCTTGTATGGTCACGGGCTGGCCCTCAAGTGCGCCGATCCTCGCCGCAACGCCGCATTTGCCAAGACAACTCAACAAGGCCGTTTTGGGCGTACCATCGAGATCCGTCGTCCGAAGCATCGCATATGGATTGCCCGTGATAATGCCCCGAAACGTGCGTACATCGCCTTGATTCCAAGTGCCGCGTCCGGGCGCCTTTTGGTGTGCGGCGATGAGACCTGCCGTCGCGCCCGTTCCGGCGAGCAAGGCGAGACCTGCGCTCAGGAAAAACCGGCGGTCGACCTTTGGTGTCTCCGCAGACCAGCCAATGAAGAAATCGTCGTCAGACACGCGCAGCTCTAATGATTGAAGGTGTCTGGGGCGTCCCTGGTGGATCGGGGATGGCCCTCACATAGACGATGCCGTTTTCAATCCGTGTCGGATAAGTCGCCACTTTTTCCGTAAAGGGCGGCAGGGATGTGCCATCGGTCAGGCGATACTGAAACCCGTGCCAGGGGCAGGTGACACATCCATCAATCACGAGCCCTTCACCGAGCGGTCCGCCCTGGTGGCGGCATACATGGGAGACAGCGGCGACGGTCTGGCCATCTCGGAAGACGGCAATCGCTTCGCCCGATCTTGGACGTATGATGCGCGCCTTTGCGTCCACCATATCGCCAGCCGGTCCGACTTCGATCCAGTCGGTGGCCGGGGCTTGGGTGATATGTCCAGAAGGTTTTAAAGCCGTGAGGAGATGGAGCGCGGCCACAATGGCGGCGCTGCCACCTAAAAGCGCGACATAGATCGGATCTTTCTCGAATTGGATGGCCCCAAGGGCGATGTGCGCGACGAGGAGTCCATAGGCAAGATAGACCAGCATATGGAGCGTTTTCCATAGGCGTGGCCCAAGATTGGCGTTCCAGAAATCGTGGCTCGTCGCGGCCATTAAAAACAGAATGAAGAGGGCAACGAAGCCGAGGGATTCGAAGGGAAATCCTGCAATGGAATCATAACGGGGGTTCGACACGAAGATCGATAGGAATGGGTTCACGTCACTGAAGCCGTGATACCAAAGCGTCGACAATGCAGCATGGAACAGGGCGACGAAGAATGTCGTCACACCCAGATGGCGACGATTGTAAAGAAAGGGTTTGAATCGGAGGGTCAGCCGCGCGAGGGGCCCGATACACAAAATGAAGCTAAGGAGGAGGAAGGCCAAAGTTCCAAAGGCCCGCATCAACATTTGGATGGGCGTGAACGTCTCATCCACGGGCTGAGACAGGCTCGTGATGAGTATAAAAGTCACGAGGTAGACGGCGATCCCGACCAGGAGCCACAGGTCGAAACGCTTCTTGAATGGGGTCCAAGTGACGATTTTATAGCTTGCGGCCATTAGCCGGCCTCCTCGGTGAGGAGAGGCGGCAGGCTGTCATTCACCGGCGCCTCTGGGCGATGGAGGAGGGATTGCCAAAGAATAATGGCGATCACCGGCGTCAAAATGAGCCAGATGAGGAGGTGGCGCTGGCGGTGGGCGCGGGTCATTGAACGGGCGGTTCTTTCTGGATCATCCATTTAACCGCCATGAGGGGCCAGAGCAGCATAGAGCCGGGCAAAATGGTGAGACGCGCGCGGATCGGCATGCCAGCGGCCGTCGGATCAATCCGCTGCGCGCCCATCAGAACGAACGCGACGGCAAAGACGAATCCGACCGCGAGATAGCCGCTGAGCCCTGTCAGGAAAAGTGTTGCCGCCGTCTCACCCATGGCGGGACCCTAGCCATGGCGAGGTGGATTGCAAAGGGCAATTTCTGGCGGACATCCCTGAAAAAACGTTTTGGCTCCGAAAGAAAAATCCCCTGCACGAGGAGGCCAGCCATTGACTCCACCTCAAAAGAACAAAATAAGAACATATGATTTGTTCTGGTGTCATTCCGGCCTCCCGGCTTCTGCCGGATAAAGCAGCAGCCAAAAACCGCCAGCAGGCCATGTCTGCTTTTCCCTTCGGGCTGGGTCTGTCGGGGGTGCATGAGCTGGCTGAAGGCAATCACGGGGATTTTCCAGCCCTGTCTGGCTTTGCCCTTGCGGCGAGCCAAACCCTACCAGCCGGTCCACTTCTGTGGGTCTCCCAGTGGGCTTTAGGACAAGAACATGGGGCGGTCCGCCAAGATGTTTTGGAGGTTTTCCATGCTCGCGCCAGGCCCTGTCTCTTTGTTCGCCCCCGCAAACTTATGGACGCCTTGTGGACCGTTGAGGAGGGGATCGCCTCCGGAGCGGTGTCTTGTGTCGTCGCAGAGGTATGCGAGGCTGATTTTACGGCGACCCGGCGGCTGGCCCTCGCTGCGAGCCGTCAGAAAGTACCGGTTCTTCTCTTGATGCCCCGAACGCGTGAAGGCGCAACGGCGGCAACGGCGCGGTGGCGCATTTCTGCGGCGCTATCCGGACGTCATTCCCTTGATCCTCGTGCCCCAGGGCGACCACGCTGGCACGCCGTTCTGGAAAAGTCGCGCAATGCGCCCGCCTTTGCGGGCCATGAATTTGATGTGGAGTTCGACTATGAAACGCTTTCTCTCCATCTGGTTTCCAGATTGGTCACTCGATCGGCTGAGGCGCACTGGCCGGAGCGGGGTCACCCCGATCTGCGGGCCACGGGATGAGGTTTCGGTCCCATTTGTCCTCACCGAGTCCGGTCCATCCGGCTTGCTGGTCGCCGCGGCCAACAAGCGAGCCAAGCGGGTGGGGATTGACCGAGGCCTGTCTTTTGCCGATGCGCGTGCGCGTTTCCCCGCGCTTATGTCGGCCGATATTGACCGTGCTGGAGATGCGCGGGGGTTACGGGCCCTTGCCGACTGGATGGTGCGATACACTCCGATTGTGAGTCTCGATGGCCCGGAAGGGCTCATGCTGGAGACCACCGGGTGTGACCATCTTTATGGCGGTGAACACGCCCTCCTGAAACGTCTCTCGGCCAAACTCGAAAAAGAAGGGTTCTCCCATCGCTTGGCCATTGGGGAGACGCCAGGCGCGGCCCACGCGCTTACCCGGGGGGGCTCGGAAATAACCATTTGCCAAGCCCCAGGAAGCTTGAAGGAGATTTTAGAAGCCCTTCCAGTCGCTGCTCTTCGGCTGTCGGGTGAGGCGGTCACGCTTCTGCGGCGTTTCGGATTAACCCGGATCGGTCAGCTCTACGGAATTGATCGAAAGGCTCTGGCGCGCCGCTTTGCCTCAAAAGTGGCCGCAGAGGCGGTTCTTTTCCGCCTGGACCAAGCCCTCGGCCAGCGAACTGAAGCCCTAACCCCCCTCCGCCCGGCACCTGCCTATGCGGCACGCCTTGTCTGTCCGGAGCCTGTCATGACAGCTGAGGCGATCGAAGAAGCTGGCCGGCGCCTTTCAAAGGATCTCTGCGCGGCTTTAAGTGCGGCGGGGAAGGGCGCGCGTGCCTTCCACCTCACCGCTTTTCGCGCCGACGGAACGACAACGGGAATTGCTGTCACCGTCGCCCGACCCGTTCGCGACCCCGTGCATATCAGTCGTTTGCTCGGCGAGCGGACTGATAGGATCGATCCTGGTTTTGGGGTCGACCTTTTTCTCTTGGAGGCCGGCCGTGCCGGCCCGATGGCGAATACGGCGACGGCCCTGTCGGGGGATCTGGCAGCCCAGGATATGGATCCGGCCGCTGTGTCCGCCTTGGCCGATCGCATCTCCGCAAAACTGGGCGATGGGGCCGTAATGATCCGCACCCCTGAGGCCAGCCATATTCCGGAACTGTCTGAAAGATCCATCGTGTTCGAGGGGGTTTGGCCCGGCAAGCTGGAGGGGGGAGGACATCCAACACGAGCAGGTTTGCGCCCCTTACGGTTTCTCACCCCGCCTGAACCGATCCGGGCGACAGCCGAGGTGCCCGATGGCCCGCCCGCAAGTTTCATCTGGCGGCGGGTATTGCGCCGAATTGTTCGCGCCGATGGGCCGGAGCGGATTGCCCCTGAATGGTGGCATCTCGATAAAAAGGCCGCCCGCGCTCGCGATTATTACCGCGTGGAGGATGAAAATGGATGCCGTTACTGGCTTTACCGGGACGGTCTTTATGGTGATGGCAGGGGCGGGCCTCCTAGCTGGTATCTTCATGGGCTCTTCCCATGAGCCGGTATGCCGAACTGGCCGTCACAAGCAATTTTTCCTTTCTAAGGGGCGCCTCCCATGCCGAGGAATTGGTGCGCCAGGCCAAGGCCCTCGGGCTATCGGCGATCGGGGTTGCGGACTGGAATACGCTTGCCGGGGTCGTTCGGGCCCATTCGGCGGCGAAGGCCGTGGGTTTGCCGCTTCTGGTCGGGGCACGGCTTGTCCCTGGGGATGGCCCCCAAATCCTCTGTTATCCAGAAAACCGGGCGGCCTATGGGCGCCTTTCGCGGCTTTTAAGTCTTGGCAAACTTCGCGCGCCGAAAGGGGAGTGTCAGATATCGCTTACAGATATCGTGGTCCATAGCGAAGGGCAGGTCTTCATTGTGATGCCGCCCAGTGCCGTTGATATGGGATTTGAGGCCACGCTCTCGCGCTTTGCAGAGGCTTGCCCCGGTCAGGTCTATCTGGCTGCCTGCCACACATATCAAGGTGGGAACCGTGCCCGAATTGCCCATCTTGCTGAGATTGGCGCGCGATCCGGTGCGCCCATCATTGCGGCCAATGATGTCCTCTACCACGCCCCGCAGAGGCGGCCTTTGCAGGATGTCGTCACCTGTATCCGCGAGCATTGCACAATTCACCAGGCGGGGTTTCGCCTGGAGGTGAATGCGGAACGCCATTTGAAGGCGCCAGATGAAATGGCGCGCCTCTTTCGCGGGTTTGAGCCCGCTCTGACCCGGACAGTTGAGGTCATGGAGCGGTGCCGATTTTCCTTAGACGAGCTTGCCTATGATTATCCAGATGAGCCCGTGCCGCCGGGCAAGACGCCGTCCGGTCATTTGCGGGATCTGGTTTCGGACGGGGTGACCTGGCGATATCCGTCAGGGGCGCCCCCGGCCGTCGAAGCTGCTTTAAAGAAAGAGCTCGACCTTATCGAGGAACTCGACGTCGCCCCTTATTTTTTGACCGTCTACGACATTGTCGCCTGGGCGCGTCGCCAGGGCATTCTCTGTCAGGGGCGGGGCTCGGCGGCAAACTCTGCCATTTGCTTCTGTCTTGGGATTACGAGTGTGGATCCAGCGACAAGCAACCTTCTGTTTGAGCGTTTCCTGTCGCGCGAAAGGAAAGAGCCGCCGGACATCGATGTCGATTTTGAGCATGAGCGCCGGGAAGAGGTGATCCAATATGTCTATGAACGCTATGGTCGCCAGCGGGCCGCGCTGACCGCGACGGTGATCTCCTATCGGCCCCGGTCAGCGATCCGGGAAGTGTGCAAGGCCCTTGGCCTCACGGAGGATATCTCTGCGGCCCTCGCCGGGACGGTCTGGGGAAGTTGGGGGCGGGATATCCCCGATGAGCAGATCCGGAAGATCGGTCTCGATCCCTCAAACCCGATGATCCGCCGGGCGCTTTTATTGACCCGTCAGCTGATCGGATTTCCGCGCCATCTCTCTCAGCATGTCGGCGGGTTTGTTCTGACCCGGGACGATCTGGTGGACACGGTTCCGATTGGAAACGCGGCTATGGAAGACCGGACTTTCATCGAGTGGGACAAGGACGATATCGCTGAGCTCAATATTATGAAGGTCGATGTCCTCGCCCTTGGAATGTTGACGTGTATCCGCAAGGCCTTCGATTTTCTCGATGTCCACAAAGGTCTAACCCATGACCTGTCCAGCCTGCCGCCGGAGGATCCGGCCACTTATGACATGCTATGTGAGGGTGACAGTTTGGGGGTTTTCCAGGTGGAAAGCCGGGCGCAGATGAACATGCTGCCGCGGCTACGGCCGCAGTGTTTCTATGATCTGGTGATCGAGGTAGCGATTGTCCGCCCGGGGCCGATCCAGGGCGACATGGTGCATCCCTATCTTCGGCGCCGAAAAGGAAGAGAGAGCGTTACATATCCAAGCCCCGCGCCGGAGCATGGCCCGCCCGATGAGTTGGAACGGATTTTAAAGCGTACGCTCGGCGTCCCGCTCTTTCAGGAGCAAGCCATGCAGATCGCCATGGACGCCGCCAAGTTTTCCCCAGACGAAGCCAATGGGTTGCGCCGGGCCATGGCCACCTTCCGCAAGGTAGGGACGATCAAGAATTATGAGGAGATGATGGTCGAGCGGATGTCGGCGCGGGGCTATGAGCGTGACTTCGCCCAACGCTGTTTCGATCAAGTGAAAGGTTTCGGGGACTATGGCTTTCCGGAAAGCCATGCCGCTTCATTTGGCCTTCTGGTCTATGTGTCGTCTTGGCTGAAATGTCACCACCCGGACGTTTTTTGCGCTGCCCTCTTAAATGCTCAACCCATGGGCTTCTACGCGCCGGCGCAAATTGTGCGCGATGCCCAGGAGCACGGCGTCGAGGTTCGCCCAGTCGATGTGAACTATTCCGATTGGGACAATACGCTTGAGCCCGCCGATGGCCCTTATCTGGCTGTGCGCCTCGGTTTCAGACAGGTGACAGGGCTCTCCGAAAGTGAGGCTGAAGCCCTCACCGAGATGCGCGGGGCCGGATATGAGACCCCGGAAGATGTGCGCCGGCGCGCGGGGATCACCCGGCGGACAGCGGAGATTCTTGCGGCGGCGGATGCCTATCGCTCGGTCGGCCTAACCCGCCGCCAAGCGCTTTGGGCGGTTCGGGGGGACCCGGTGGGTCAAACACTTCCTCTTTTTGCGGCCGCAGACCAGTCCGATCAGGGTGCGGAGGATAGCACAGCCTTGCCTGAAATGCTGGCGTCCGAGCACGTGATTCAAGATTATCAGACGACCCGGCTTTCCCTGAAGAACCATCCGATCCGTTTCTTGCGTCAGGGGTATCGATCACGGGGGATTCTCACCACCGATGAGGCGGTGTCTCGAGCAAACAGTCAGAAAGTGATGGCCGCCGGTGTCGTCCTGATCCGCCAGCGTCCCGGTTCAGCGAGCGGTGTATGCTTTATCACAATGGAGGATGAAACCGGCATTGCGAACATTGTGGTCTGGCCGCGCGTGTTTGAGCGTTATCGTCCAGTGGTCATGGGCGCGCGCATTCTGCTCGTAAAGGGGCGTGTCCAGAGGGCTGATAATGTGACCCATATCGTGGCTGACGAACTGATCGACCGTACCGATGACCTGAGGCACCTGTCGGAGGATTTCAAGCGCGATCCCTTAAGAGAGGCGCTCGCTCGGGCCGACGAGGTGATCCGTCCCGTGCCCGAGCGGCCGGGCCCGGGGCGCCGCCACCCGCGGGATGTTCGCATCATCCCAGCCAGCCGGGATTTTCACTGATCCACCTCACCCTAGCATGGGAGAAGACGTCCTTTTGAATCCGCCAGCTTGATGTATACTCTGAATGAGGAACCAAACCTTCAGGAGTTGCACGTGACCGAAACACATCTCGATGTTCTGATCGTTGGCGCAGGGCTGTCTGGCATCGGCGCGGCTTATCACCTGCAAACGAGATGTCCGGGGAAAAGCTTTGCAATCCTTGAAGCCCGCGACGCCATTGGCGGCACCTGGGATCTCTTCCGTTATCCAGGCATTCGTTCAGATTCCGATATGCACACACTCGGCTATCGCTTCAAACCGTGGACCGCGGCCAAAGCTATCGCCGATGGCCCGGCCATCCGCGACTATGTTGTCGAGACCGCAAAGGAAAACGGTATCGACGCGCACATTCGATTTGGTCACCGTGTGAAAAGAGCGGCCTGGTCAAGTGATGACGCCCAATGGACCGTTGAAGCCGAAACGACCGGAACCGGCGAACCGGTACGGTTTACCTGCAGCTTTCTCCTCATGTGTTCGGGTTACTATCGCTATGATGCGGGCTATACGCCGGATTTCGAAGACCAGGACGCATTTACCGGTCAGATTGTCCATCCCCAGCTCTGGCCGGAAGATCTCGACTATTCCGGTAAGAAAGTCGTCGTCATCGGTAGCGGCGCGACCGCTGTCACCCTCGTTCCGGAAATGGCGACCGATGCTGGCCATGTCACAATGCTCCAGCGCTCGCCAACTTACATGGTCTCGCGCCCGTCGACCGATGGGATCGCGAATAGTCTCAGACGCATGTTTCCAGACAAGTTTGCCTACGGACTGACGCGGTGGAAGAACATTCTCCTCGGTTGGTTCTTCTATAATCGTGCGCAAACCCATCCGGCGCGGATCAAGGATCGGCTTCTTTCAATGGTTCAGGAGGAGTTGGGGCCCGACTACGATATCGAGACCCATTTCACACCGCGCTATAATCCATGGGACCAGCGGCTTTGCCTCGTTCCTGACAGTGATATGTTTGCGGCGATCCGCGATAAGAAAGCCTCCATCACAACGGGCACGATCGACAAATTCGTCGAAACAGGCATCCAATTGGAGAGTGGTGAGGTCGTTCCCGCCGATATCATCGTGACGGCTACGGGGCTGGAGCTACAAATCTTCGGCGGCATGGACGTCTTGGTCGATGGCCGCGCTGTGGATCCAGGAGACCTTGTTTATTACAAAGGCATGATGTTTGATGGCGTGCCGAACTTTGCAAACGTCTTCGGCTATACGAATGCGTCCTGGACGCTCAAAGCCGATCTGACGAGCGAGTTTGTCTGTCGCTTGATCAATCATCTCGAGGAAAGCGGCGCATCCTACGCGGTCCCCCGCCTTGATCCTTCCGAAGTAGATGTCGAGCGCGAGCCACCCCTCGATTCAGGCTATTTTGCCCGCGCGATTGACCGGCTTCCAAAGCAGGGGTCGAAAATGCCGTGGCGCCAAAACCATAACTATATGAAAGACCTCTTCGCCATCCGGTATGGCCGTCTTGATGATGGGGCCATGCAGTTCGTTCACAAGGAAGCGCCAGCTACAGCCCCCAAACCTGTCCAGGTTGCCGAGCCAACCTGACTTGGCTTTTTCCTGTTCTGCGGTATAGCCCGCGCGACCCCATCGGGCCGGATAAAGGAACAACAGGATGGCCGATCGCGCGCAGATCGTGCACGAGGCATTTTTAAGCCGCGTTGCCGCCGAGCAGTGGCCGGCCCTCAGCCACAGTACAGCCCTACAAGAGGCCAGCCTTTCACGGCGGCAAGCGGCGGATATTTTCGAAGCGCAGATGATGAGCCGGCAGCTCGATCGGGCTGGCCGTAAGCTTCAAGCCGAAGGGGAAGGCTTCTACACAATCGGAAGCTCGGGCCACGAAGGGATGGCGGCGGTGGCGGCCGCTTTGCGCCCTGACGATATGGCGTTTCTCCACTACCGGGATGCGGCATTCCAGGTGATGCGAAGCCAGCAGGTGCCGGGTGAGACCCCGCTCTGGGACATAATGCTGAGCTTTGCCGCGTCTGCGGACGACCCGATTTCCGGCGGGCGCCATAAGGTTCTCGGATCAAAGCGCCTATCGATCCCGCCACAGACGAGCACAATTGCCTCACACCTTCCAAAGGCAGTGGGGGCGGCCTATGCCGCTGGACTGCAACGTCGCATCCGGCCCGAATTTCCCGTCTTGCCGGATGACGGCTTGATTATTTGCAGCTTCGGCGATGCGTCGGCGAACCATTCCACAGCGCAAGGCGCGTTGAACACAGCCAGTTGGACCGCCTATCAGGGTGTGCCGCTTCCGCTCCTTTTTGTTTGTGAAGACAATGGGCTTGGGATCTCAACAAAGACCCCCGCTAATTGGATCGAGGCGCGTTTTAAACACCAGCCGGGCCTCTACTATATTGCGTGCGACGGCCTTGATTTTGTGGATACCTATGCGGCCACGCGAGCGGCTGCAGCGCATATTCGGCGGTACCGCCGGCCCGTCTTTCTCCATATGTCCTGCGTCAGGCTATACGGACATGCCGGTTCGGACGTGCAGGCGGCCTATCTCACCCGAGACGAGATTGCTGAGGATGAAGCCCGTGATCCGCTCCTCTATGGCGCGGCGCGACTGGTGGCGGAAAAAATCTCAACACCTCAGACAATTCTAGATGCCTATAACGATATTGAGGCGCGCCTCGAGCGTATCGCGGGCGATGTGGTGACCCGGCCGCAACTCGTGACATCCGCCTCGGTCATGGACTCACTCGTTCCGCCACCCCGGATATGCCAACCGTCGAATGGGTGTGACCCAGACGTCCGCGACGGTCTGTTTGCGGACGAACGTGCTGCCCTCGACCAGCCGCAGCATATGGCGCGCCTTTTAAGCTGGGCGCTCGCCGATCTGATGCTTGAGCACGAAGCGATCATTCTCGCCGGGGAGGACATCGGTCCGAAGGGCGGTGTTTATAATGTAACCGCCAAGCTTCACCAGCGTTTTGGGCCCAACAGGGTGATCAACACGCTCCTCGATGAGCAGAGCATTCTTGGATTGGCGATCGGGCTCTCCCAGGCGGGGTATCTTCCGATCCCGGAAATTCAGTTCCTCGCCTATCTCCACAATGCTGAAGATCAGCTCCGCGGCGAAGCGGCGACGCTAAGCTTCTTTTCCAAGGGCCAGTTCACGAATCCCATGGTCGTGCGGATCGCTGGTCTTGCCTATCAGCGCGGCTTTGGCGGTCACTTCCATAACGATAATAGCGTGGCCGTTCTGCGCGACATTCCAGGTCTTGTTCTTGCCTGTCCCAGTCATGGCCGAGATGCGGTTCAAATGCTGCGGGAAAGCGTCCGTCTGGCACGGGAAGAACAGCGGGTCGTTGTCTTTCTTGAGCCTATCGCCCGCTATATGACGCGCGATCTGTATGCGGAGGGCGACAAGCTCTGGACATCTATCTACGAGACGCCGGGCCAAGGCACACCGGTCCGTTTTGGCGAGGTGGGCCAGGTTGGCGCAGGCACGGATCTCGCCATTGTCACCTATGGAAACGGCTACTTTCTCTCCCGGCAGGCCGAAAAGACCCTGTCGGAGCGGTACGGCGTTCGCCTCCGCATCATCGATTTGCGGTGGCTAGCACCGTTGCCCGTTGAGGCGCTGCTCGCGGCGGTCGAGCCCTGCCAGAATATCCTAATCGTTGATGAGTGCCGTCGCACTGGATCTATCAGTGAGGAGATAATGGCATGCCTCGTTGAACACCGCGGAGCCGACATACGCCTTCGACGGATCACAGCTGATGACAGCTTTATTCCGCTTGGGCGCGGGGCGACCGTCACACTTCCCGATACGGATGGCATTGTGGCAGCTGCGCGCGCACTTCTCGATGAGGGCAGGTCATGACGGGCGCCCGCCGCACAGCGCTTCTCGTCTGTCCGG
>JBCAWP010000050.1:0-12146 GCA_038534535.1 Pseudomonadota bacterium | reverse complement strand
CTTCTCTGCAAAGGCCTTGTCAGCCGCGTCGAGGATACGCTGGCTCACTTCCTCATTGGCGACGCCCTCTTCGCTCGCCCAGTCGCGGATGGGGAGTTCAAGCCCCATATCTTTTTTCAGAACCTCGTCGAGGCCTTCGACATCCCATTGTTCTGCATAGGCTTTTTCTGGCATAAACTGGGCCACGAAATCCTGGACCACGTCGGCGCGCATGTCAGCAATCACATCGCTCACATTCGCCGCTTCCATGAACTCGCGCCGCTGCTCGAAGATTGCTTTGCGCTGATCATTGATCACGTCATCATATTTGAGGACGTTTTTGCGCATCTCGAAATTACGCTGCTCGATCTTGCCCTGGGAGGTTTGCAGCGCCTTCGTCATCCAGGGGTGGGTGATCCCCTCGTCTTCCTTGATGCCGAGGCGGCGCATCACCGTGTCCAGCCGTTCACCGGCGAAGATCCGCATCAGATCATCTTCAATTGAGATATAGAATTTTGACTTGCCGGGATCGCCCTGGCGGCCGGTCCGGCCGCGTAGCTGGTTATCGATCCGCCGGCTTTCATGGCGTTCTGTGCCCAGCACGTAGAGCCCGCCCGCATCGAGCGCCGCCTTTTTGCGAACCTCGACATCGGCGCGGATCTGCGCCGCGATGGTCTCTTTTTCGCTATCCATCAGTGGGCGGCCGAGGCGCTCTTCTTCCGCCGCGATTTTCTCCTCGACGATCATGTCGAGATTGCCGCCAAGCTGAATATCGGTCCCGCGCCCCGCCATATTGGTCGCCACGGTCACCGTGCCCGGCACCCCCGCCTTCGCAATAATATGCGCTTCTTGCTCGTGGTGACGGGCATTCAAGACCTGGTGCGGAATGCCGCCAGCACCGAGCAGGGTGGAGATCAATTCGGACTTCTCGATCGATGCCGTACCGAGCAGCACGGGCTGTTGGCGCGAGCGACAATCCTTCACTTCTTCGATGATCGCCTTGTATTTTTCCTTGGCCGTGCGGAACACCACATCATCATCGTCGATCCGTTGGATCGGCTTGTTCGTCGGCAAATCGACCACGTCGAGGTGATAAATATTGTCAAACTCGGCGGCCTCGGTCAGCGCCGTTCCGGTCATACCGGCAAGCTTATCGTAGAGGCGGAAATAATTCTGATACGTGATCGAAGCCAGCGTCTGGTTCTCAGGTTTGATATCGACGCCCTCTTTTGCCTCTATCGCCTGGTGCAACCCTTCGGAAAGGCGGCGCCCTTCCATCATCCGGCCCGTAAACTCGTCGATCAGCAGAACTTCGCCGTCTCGCACGATGTAGTCCTTATCGCGCGTGAACATTTTGTGCGCGCGAAGCGCCTGGTTCGAATGGTGGACAATCGTGATGTTCGAGGGCTCCCAGAGAGAGCCTTCTAGAATTCCGGACTCCACAAGGAGCTGTTCCATCCGCTCCATGCCGTCTTCGGTATAGGTGCAGGAACGCTGCTTCTCATCGAGTTCGAAATCATCATCGGTTAGTTTTGGGATCAGCGCATTGACCGCTTTATAAAGTTCGGAACGATCGTCGGTCGGGCCCGAAATGATTAGCGGCGTGCGCGCCTCATCGATGAGGATCGAGTCCACCTCGTCAACAATGGCATAGGCGTGGCCGCGCTGAACCATTTGGTCCAGCGAATACTTCATATTGTCGCGCAGATAGTCGAAGCCGAACTCATTGTTCGTGCCATATGTGATGTCGGCTTCATAGGCGGCCTTTCGCCCGGCATCGTCCACACCGTGCACAATCGTACCCACGGTCATGCCAAGGAAATTATAGAGCTTGCCCATCCATTCGGCGTCGCGGCTCGCCAGATAGTCGTTGACAGTAATGACGTGAACGCCCTGCCCGGCGAGAGCGTTCAAATAGACTGCGAGTGTCGCCACAAGGGTTTTCCCCTCACCCGTCCGCATCTCCGCAATGGCGCCAGCGTGCAGGACCATCCCGCCCATTAGCTGAACATCGAAGTGCCGCATACCGAGCGACCGCACCGACCCCTCGCGCACGACAGCAAAGGCCTCGATCAGCAGATCGTCGAGCTTTTCGCCGTCCGTCAGCCTCTGACGAAACTCGTCCGTCTTCGCACGCAGGTCGTCGTCAGACAGCTCCTGCATTTTGGGTTCGAGCGCATTAATTTTTGCGACCTTCGAATTCAGAGGACGCAATTTCCGATCATTGGAGGAGCCGAAAAGTTTCCGAGCCACGGAAAACATACGTTATACCAATCTATACGTCGCGGACCTGTGTCGGGAGGACTGGTCCACTGAAGTTTCAGTTCAGGCCGGACCCTGAGAGCGGCGGGGCTGGCATGCCGCGGCGGTTTATGCTCGACCAGCCGTTGCCCGAGACTTAAGAACGCAGACTTGGCAAGTCAATCCAGCCGGTGCGCTCGGATTCTGGAGGGTCAATAATGACACGTTTTACAGGGGTGTTCCTAGTCACGCTGATGGTTTTTGGACTGGCCGGCTGCGAAGCGCCCGAGGCGGGCGCAGGCGACGGCCGGTCCGTGCGCGTTGAGGGATTGACCGCCGCCACCGTGAATGAAGAGCCGATCTTTCTGAGCGACATCGAGTTGGAAGCCGCCGCCCAGGGCCTCGTGGCGCCCGGCGAAGCTTTTGATCCGGACCATCCGGATTTCCAATCCGTTATGGACCAGCTGATCGATCAGAAACTTCTTGCCCAGGAAGCCGAACGGCGGCGCCTCGACGCAACAGATGGCGCGGCGCATCGACTCCAGGTCGGACGTGAACGCATCCTCGGCAACATTCTGGTTGAGACACTCGTCGCCAATGATGTGACTGAAGAGGCGATCCAGGAAATGTACGCTGAGCAGGTCCGCCTGCAACAGCTCGACGATGAAGTCCGTGTCAGCCTCATAACTATCGCCGACGAAGCCACCGCCCAAACAGTCATTGCCGAATATGACGCCGGGGAGGAGTTTCCCGCCCTCGCCTTCAAATACTCCGTCGATTCGACAACGCGCGTTGATGGCGGCGACCTCGGATACATCAATCCGGCAAACCAACCAGAACCCTTCGGCAGCCAAATTGGCGACACGCCGGTCGGTGAGCTTTCGCCCCCTTTTGAGGCTGATAGCCAGTGGCATGTCTTAAAAATTGAGGACCGCCGCCAACAGGCGCCGAAGACTCTCGAAGAAATGCGGCCCGATATCGTGACCTTTTTGACCTACTCCCAAATCAATCAAACCTTGAAAGCGCTCCGTACCAGCGGTGAAATCGAGATTCTGGAACGGGGGCGGACGGCCACGAGCGGGGGCGATGATGGCTAGTTCGGGCGGCGCAATGCCGGTCTCACCCCTCGCACCGGACCAATTTCCCGACCTATCACAGATTGGGGGCGTCAAAACCGCAACGGCGTGCCGTGGCTTCTATCAGGCGCGCGGTCTGGACCGCGACGACGTTTTCCTGATCACATTTGATCCAGGCACGGTGTGCGCCGGCGTCTTCACCCGATCAGCGACGGCCTCAGCCGATGTCGACTGGTGCCGCGCGGCCCTCATAAGCGGCAAGGGCCGCGCTCGGGCCCTCCTCGTCAATGCCGGCAATTCGAACGCCTTCACCGGCGCGTTTGGCGAGCAGAAAAATGCCGCCAGTCTCGCCGCACTCACAACCCATCTCGGCGTCCCGGCCGAGACGTGTTTCTTAGCAGCTACCGGTGTGATCGGCGAACCCCTGCCCCGGGCGGACTTTGTCGCCGAACTCGTACCCAGGCTCGCAAAGGATCTCTCGCCACCGGATTGGGCCGCATGTGCCCGGGCATTCATGACAACTGATACCTATCCGAAAGCGGGCAGCCACATAGAAAAAGTGGGTAGCCACGTCGTTCGCTTCACGGGCATTGCCAAAGGCTCGGGCATGATCGCGCCGAACATGTCGACCATGCTTGCTTACATCTTCACCGATGCGAACATCGCGCCGGATATTCTACAAGAGATCACCGCGCGCGTCACCGAGACGACGTTCAATTGCGCCACAGTCGATGGCGATACCTCCACCTCCGATACGTTCATGGTGTTTGCCACCGGCGCCTCGGATCTACCGGCCATCCGCGACCGGTCCGATGCTAGATTACCCGCCATCGAAGCGGGCCTCCATAAAGTCGCGCTTGGTCTCGCGAAACAAATCGTGCGGGACGGTGAAGGCGCGACCAAATTCGTAACAGTGAACGTGTCGGGGACTGAAAACAATCGCGACGCCAAATCTATAGCCACGCGCATCGCCAATTCGCCTCTCGTCAAAACGGCGCTCGCCGCCAGCGATGCAAATTGGGGCCGGGTCGTTATGGCAGCTGGCAATGCCGGCGTCCCGTTTGCCCAATCAGATTTGCGGATTTGGTTTGGGGACCACCTCGTCGCTGAAAATGGCGGCCGCGCAACAACATATGATGAGGCAAAAGCCAGCAATATCTGCGCGCAACACGAGATCGAAATCGTCATTGAGGTTGGAACAGGTACGGGCCGCGCGAGCGTTTATACGTGCGATCTCACCCATGCCTATATCGACATCAATGGAGCCTATCGAACGTGACAAAACTCGTCCTCGTAGTCGCCGCGGCGCTCTTCAACGAGGCCGGCGATGTGCTCCTCGCAAAACGACCCGAGGGCAAGGCCATGGCCGGCCTTTGGGAGTTTCCAGGCGGCAAGATCGACCCGGGCGAAACCCCCGAAGCAGCGCTCGTCCGGGAACTCCACGAAGAGTTGGGACTGACGGTCGCAGACACGGCGCTAAAATCGATCACATTTGCCAGTTTTTCTTATTCAGATTTTCATTTGTTGATGCCCTTATACGGATGTCGAATATGGAGCGGACCACTTGTTGCCAGAGAGGCGCAGGACTTGCGCTGGGTGCCGGTGAGCGAACTTCCAAATTACGACGCACCTGCGGCGGATATCCCGTTGTTCGAGTACCTCGCCGCCGGACGCCATTTGGAGGTTTGACAAGTTATGTTGACGACACGCATTGCGTCTTTCGCAAAGGATGAGCACGGCGCAACGGCCATTGAGTATGCGCTGATTGCAGCGCTGATCGCCATGGCTCTGGTGACGGCACTAACATCGGTTGGAACGAGTCTCTCGGACAATTTCCAGACGATTGCGGATAATGCGAACCCCGCACCGTAGACCGCTGGTCTAACCGTTCACGGACACAATCCTGTTGGGTGAGGAATGGTCCCATTCCGCTAACAGCATCCGTAGCGCTGCCACAAAGGCGAGCGGCTGGTCGAGCATAACGTGGTGCCTGGCATGTGGGATGGAAACATAAGGCACGTCGTGGCCGAGTAGTTCCTGCATATAGTCCCCCACATCATCGGGCATGAGCGCGCTGTCTTCACCGCGAATAATGGCAATCCGGCAGGCGGTCGCCTTCAGCATCTCAGCCGGCTTCACATCTGATTCAAAACGACGCCAAATCGAGGGATCGAACTTCCACGTCCACCCCTCTTCTGATCGGTCACCGTCGACCTTTTTCAGACTCCACCGCGCAATATAGTCCATCGCGAAGTGGTTCTCGCAGGGTTGCGGCGGGGCAAGTCGAAAGCGCGCGAGGGCTGCTTCTAGTGTGGGATAGACCTTATTTGGCCGCGACGATCGCGGGGGCCCGCGATGCTCGCGGTCGGGCGGATTGACCGGACTGTCGACGATCACGGTCCCGCCGAGCCTGTGGCCATGCTTAGCGCCCGTATTCATGGTGACAAAGCCGCCAAAACTATGGGCCACGATAATCGGCTTCTTGGCGTGGTCAAACATGCCGCTCGCCTCGGCGACGGCAAGCTGTTCACGCGTGAAGGTGTCGAGGTCGTATCCGTCCCGCCACGCTGAATCGCCCATGCCGGAAAAGGTCACGGCCACCACATTGTAGCGTTCGGAAAAATAGGGCGCGATGAAATCCCACCAGTGCGCATGGGCACCGTTTCCATGGACCAGAAGCAGCCCGGGATTGGTTCGCTTTCCCCACTTTTGGAAGTGCACGCGCACGCCGCCGACATCGAGGAAATCGGTCTCGTACCGCGCAGATATGGCCGTCTCGAACCAATCGGGCGCGGGTGGGCGCCGACCGCCATAATCAGCAAGCGGACCGCCTTCAGACGGCATTTCGGGTGGCTGATCTTTTACGAGTTTATCTTGCTCTGCCATCATCGGGGTATAGACCCCTGACCTAGCGTCCGGTCAATCATCCCAACGGTGTCAGACGGCTTAAGCAGCAGCGTGGCTAAATTGGACCACTGGTGCGGTACGCAAGGCGTCCGGCTTGTGCTCGATAAGCTCCCAGCGGCCATCATGGTGTTCGACAAGCGCAGTGCAACTTTCCACCCAATCTCCGTCATTCATATAGGTGATGCCGTCGATATCGCGCATCTCGGCCACGTGAATATGGCCACAGATCGCCCCGTCATACCCTTTGCGCCGGCAATAATCGGCGACGTGATCTTCAAATGAGTGGATATAATTCAAGGCGCGCTTGGTCTTTTTCTTCAGTGCCTGGGAAAGCGACCAGTAGGGTAGCCGCAGCCAGCGCCGCACAGTGTTTAACCGGATATTGGCCCAGAGGAGCGCGTTGTAGGCGCTATCACCAAGGAACATGATCCATTTCCGGTCTGACCGCATCAAACCGTCAAACATATCCCCATGGACCACGAGGTAACGTTTGCCATCCTCGCCTTCATGAACCGCGCGATTGCGGATCGCTATCCGCCCGAAACTTGGCTTGAACTGAAGAAAAGCGCGGAGGAACTCGTCATGGTTTCCGACGATGTAGACCACTTGCGTGCCCCGCTTGGCGGCCGTCAAAATTCGACGGATTACATCCGTGTGTCCTTGCGGCCAGAACCACCTCTTCCTAAGCCGCCATCCGTCGATGATATCCCCGACCAAATAGATCTTTTCAGCGGTGTTTGTTTTTAGAAACTTGCAAAGAGCCTCTGCTTGGCACCCTTTGGAGCCCAAGTGGACATCGGAGATAAAGATCGTCCGATATTTCGCATCAACTCCCGCCATAACCAGCGTCTCTAAGCGGATTCGGTGAGGGTTTTGTGACGCGGTTCTCTATTTCCGAACGCCTACACCAAGCGGCGTGGCAGGCGGTGCGGCGGGTACGCGGCCATAGGCATGGGGCAGAGAACAGGTCTTCAGCTGCGGAAGCACGCGCGTACCGAACGAGATGCACTCATCGATATGGGGATAGCCCGAAAAGATGAAGGCCCGGATCCCCATTTTCTGATAGGCCTCGATCTCGGAGAGGATCTGATCGGTGGAGCCAACTAATGCCGCACCGCAGCCCGATCGCGCCCGCCCAATTCCCGTCCAAAGAATGGGCTCGACGTAGCCAAATTGGTCGGCAAGCTCTCGGGCGCGAGCCTGGTGGGACACGCCAAGACTTGAGGAATCATGGGCTCGCTCGCGGATGAGCCGCCCATACTCATCGTCTAGCTTTGAGACGAGGTCATCGGCGTACTCACGGGCTTCAGCCTCCGTATCCCGCACAATCATATGCACGCGCAGCCCGTAATCAATAACCCGGCCGTACCGCTCAGCCACGGCGTTGACCGCCTTCATGCGTTCGGCGATTTGGTCCTTTGGTTCCGGCCACATCAGGTAGACGTCACAGAGCTCGCCGCAAAGTTCGAGGGCCGGCGGTGAGTATCCCCCAAAGTAAAGGAGCGGACCGCCGGTCTGATAGGGCTTGGCAGGATCGGTCGTGAGCCCTTCAAAACGATAGATCTCACCGTCGAAGTTAATCTCATCCTGCGTCCAAGCCTGTTGGAGGATCCGCACGACCTCCCGGGACCGCTGATACCGATAGGCGCTCTCGGCTTTCTCTCCAGGAAAATCTGAGGAGATCACATTGAGGGTCAGGCGTCCTTCAAGCATATGATCGAGCGTCGCGACCGTGCGGGCGAGCATGATGGGCTGCATCTCTCCACACCGGATCGCCGCCAGCATATTGATTTTCTGCGTGAGCGGCGCGCAGCCGGCGACAAAGCTAAGCGTATCTTGGCCCACTTGATAGGATGACGGGCAAAGTATGTTTCGAAAACCCTGCGCCTCAGCCTCCAACAGAATGTCCCGGCAATGGGCCCAGCTGGAGCGAAGGCCACCTTCCGGCACGCCTAGATAGCGGTGATCATCGGAGCAGAGCGCGGAAAACCAGGACACCTCAGCCGCATCGAGATCGGCTGATTTAATGGGAACCACGGTCATGATGACCTCCGTTTGCGAGGGAGCCGCCAGAGTCGATGTACTGTGACCTCTTGCGTAACACTGCATCAAACTTGTATCAATAGTAGATCAATTACAAACTTCTCGGAGTCTTGGGCACCAAATGGCAAAGGGCGCAGCGCTTCCAAAACATGTGCTTCTGAGCGAGCTCTTGATTCGGGAGATTGCCGCTGGACATCTTGAGGAAGGCAGCCGGCTACCGCCCGAGCGCGTCCTTGCGCAGAAGCTTGGCGTCGCCGTCGGAACGTTACGCCGAGCGCTCGGCGAGCTAGAACGACAGGGGCTCCTCAAGCGCATCCAGGGGTCGGGCAACTACATACAACACCGCCAAAAGGTCGAAAGCGTCTACGCATTTCTGAGGCTCGAACTCGCAGAGGGGGGCGGCCTCCCCCACGCCGACACGTTAGAGGTGTTAACCTTGAATAAGCCTGCAAATGCGCCGGATTTCGGACCATCGCGAAAGGCCCATCGCATCCGCAGACTGAGGCGCCTCGGCGAAGCGGCGGTGGCGCTGGAGGAAGTCTGGCTGGATGGCCAGTTTCGCTGGACCCTCCGCGCGGCAGATCTTGGCCCATCCCTTTACCTCACCTATCGCGAGCAGTTGGGCCTTACGATCTCGCGAACCGAAGATCGTGTCGGCGTTGCCCTTACACCGGACTGGGCACCTGCGGAGTATCCAGCACCGCCCGGCACCCCTGCCGGATTTATTGAGAGAATTGCGGAAGACATAAATGGATATCCCGTGGAATACTCGCGAACTTGGTTCGATGCCGAACGCGCCCGATACACGGTCCGCCAAGATTAGGATTGCCCCATAAAATGACAGACAAGATCTATGGCCTGGTCGGCTGCGGCATGATGGGCATCGAACACGTTCAGAATGTGAACTTACTTCCCGGGGCTCAGATTGGCGTCGTCTACGACCCCCTTCCCGACAACGCAGCGAAGGCGGCTTCCATCGCTGGCGCGGCGACGATTGCGAAAAGCTTCGAAGACCTGATCTCCAACGAGACGCTCGACGCCGTGATCCTTGTCAGCCCCAATCAGGTTCACGTCGACCAGTTGGAAGCGATCGCCACGAAGCGGACCGTCCCGATCCTTTGTGAAAAGCCACTGTTCACCGAACCGGCGCACCGCGCGCGAATCGAGACGCTTAGGAGAGACTATGTCGCGCCGATCTGGGTGGCGATGGAGTATCGCTACATGCCGCCAATCGCGACACTTATCCGAGATGCATGCGTCATAACGGGCGGCGTTGAGATGCTCTCAATCAAAGAGCATCGATTTCCCTTCCTCAAAAAATTCGGAAACTGGAACCGCTTTAATCGAAACACAGGCGGCACCTTCGTCGAAAAATGCTGCCACTTCTTCGATCTGATGCGCTTGATCCTCGATTCAGAAGCGGTGCGGGTTATGGCCAGTGCCAGCCAGGTCACCAACCATCGCGAAGAGCAATATGGGGGTGAAGTCCCAGATATCTGGGATTCTGGCTATGTCATTGTCGAGTTCGAAACGGGGGCCCGGGCCATGCTGGAGCTTTGCATGTTCGCTGACGGGTCCCGCTGGAATGAAGAAATCAGCGCTGTCGGCGAAAAAGGGAAAATTGAATGCCGTTTGCCGGGCCCACAGCGGTTTTGGCCGGAAGAAGATATCGGGCCGCCACCAGCGCCCCAGTTGTCCATCGCCCCGCGGCACCCCAAAAACCCTCAAACGCGCGATATTCCAATCACACCGGAACTCGCCATGGCCGGCGATCACCACGGGTCCACTTTCTACCAACACCAGCGCTTTCTTGAGGTCGTTCGCGGTAATGCCGCCCCGGAGGTGACCTTGGAAGATGGTATGCGCGCGGTGGATATTGGTCTGGCAGCGCAGGAAGCAGCCCTCGCACATCGGGTTGTGCACCTCTAGCGGCGCACAAATGTCACGGCGCGAGCAAAACAAGAGCCCTGCACCCGCTTGACGCTGGATAATCAGAATTTTCTGTGACAGCTTCGCTTAAAACAACAGATCAGGGAGGCGTCCATTCATGAACAGGACCCAAAGACTCGCATCAGCGTGCACAATTGCGTTGAGCTTGGCGCTCGCATCCTTTCCTGCCCTTGCTCAGGAGACTGAAGACGAAGACAGCGCGCGCATGATGAATGAAGTCGTCATCACGTCGCAGAAGATTGAGCAACCACTTCAGGAAGTGCCAATTGCCGTCAGCGTGCTGAGTTCAGATGCTGTACGTAATGCGTTTGCAAGCAACAATCTGGAGAGCTTGACGACCCTTGTCCCATCGGTGAGCTTTAGAAAAGGCTCAACCAACGCCAACTCCGCCATCACGATCCGCGGCATTGGTACGATCTCATTTTCTGATGCCGCCGAACCAAGTGTTGCAACGGTTGTCGACGGCGTGGTGCTAGGCCGGTCCGGCCAAGCTTTTGGTGACCTCTACGACATCGAGCGAATCGAAGTTCTTCGCGGACCGCAAGGCACACTCTTCGGAAAGAACGCATCTGCGGGCGTCGTGAACATCGTCACGCAGCGCCCTGATCAGGAACAATGGGGTGGCTATGTGTCGGCCTCGTATTTCGAAGACCAAGAATACCAAGTGAAAGCGCGCCTCTCCGGCCCGATCACCGACACCGTTGCCGCAAGCCTGACGGTCTCACGCTCTGAGTTCGACGGGTTCATTCGGAATGAATTTAATAACCGCGACGTCAACGGATATGATCGCTGGGGCGGTCGGATCCAGGTGCTCTGGGAGCCGGACCCGACTTTCAACGCCCTGTTCACATATGAACACAACGAAACCGACGATGATTGCTGCGCCGACATTCCGGCCCTCGCGGCAAATGATGCGCGGTTTGCCGATAGCCTTGCGCCTCCTGGAGGGCTTGGCATCGTGGATCCGGGAGACGGCTCGCGGCCCGTGGCGGACATTCAGCTCGACACGCGATCCATCGACCAAGACTTCGAAACGCGCACGATCAATAATTTTGATTCCTTCGCGGTCAATCTCGAAAAAGAAGCGCTCGGGGGTCATATATTCACCTCGATCACGTCCTTCCGGGAATGGTCGAACACGGAGTTCCGCGAGGGGGACTTCACGTCGATGGACGGTTTTGAAGCGCTCCCGGTTGACTTCGGAGACGTGGGCTTCCTCCTCCATGATGTGGGCACGCGGGACAACAGCCAATTCAGCCAGGAATTACGCGTCCAATCGCCCGCCGGCTCACGCCTGAACTACCAGTTCGGCGCTTACTATTTCGATCTCCAGATCGAGTCTGACTTCACCCGCGACGCGAGCTGCCAAAACAATGGTGGGCAAAACCAGGCCATCCTAGACGCCAATCCGGGCCTGACCTGTAATGCCAACGATATTGTCTCCGCGACAAATTTCGCGAATGTAGACTTCGACAACTATGCCGTGTTCGGCAATGTCGACTATGACGTGATTGACGGCTTCAACGTCTTCTTCGGCGCCCGCTGGACCCGGGACGAAGTCGATTTCGTTAACAGCCGGATCAATAATGACCCGTTTGGGCGCCAAGGCGTTGGGGTCCGTCCAGATCTTCCGAATGGCCAATTCCCATTTGCAAGCGGCGGCTTTGCTGTTCCGAATACGGATGTGCCAACCGGTGAACTCGACGCGATGGGTAATCCCATCCTTGTTGACGTGCCGGCCTTTACTGGCTCGACGGATAACAACGATTTCTCCGTACGGGCTGGCTTGAACGCGGAAATCGGCACACTTCTCGCCGGCGGCCGTAATCTCGGCAATGCCTACTTTACCTATGCGCAGGGGTATAAAGGCCCGGCCTTCAACGTCTTCTTCAATCAGGGCACGACTGATACGCTACCGATCGATCCAGAAGAATCAGACCACTTCGAAAT
>JBCAWP010000049.1:0-12294 GCA_038534535.1 Pseudomonadota bacterium | reverse complement strand
AGCCGTCAAACATATGTGCGCTGACATGGCCGCGCGCCTTGAACCTTGCCGCGCACTTGTCTGGCATGCCGCCTATACGCTCGATACGGACCCGGCGCGCGCGGTCATGATGGCGTGTCATGCCAAGGCACATATCTCGGAGGTCGCAACATTTGTGGCGCGGACCGCAACGGAAGTGCATGGCGGTATGGGGTTCACGGATCTTCTTGGTCAGCATTATTGGTTCAAGCGGATCGGCGTGAACCGGCAATTGCTGGGCGCACCGGAACAATTGCGAGACGAGGCAGCCCGTGCCCAGGGACTTCTGGCAACAGCTTAAGCGATCGTCTTCAAAGCGCGCCGCGTCAGCGCACGTGCCAGCTCAGCGGCATAATCCGTCAATGGGTGCACCGGTGTGCTGTCGACGGCCGCCAGCGCATCGTCGGCCCGAAGCTCGGCTTCTAAGGCCGTCCACCTGAAAGGCGGCGCCGTATCGCTGATCACTGCGATCCGCGCCTCGGAGCCAGACCAACTCGCAAACACGCCGCACTCGGCATATCCTGCCGCAGGATGGGATATTTTCTCATAGGCCGCGGTATGGTCTGCAATGGGCAAGGACACGCCAAGTACAAACATGTTCGGCGGAGCACCGTCGAAGCCGCATTGTGCCAGATAAGCGTCATACGGAAGCTCGGTACCCGGTATATGAACCCTTGCGCCGAGGGCCAGGAACGCTGCGCTATAATCGCTTCTGTAGGCCGCTGCCGCGATGGCCCCGCCCAGGGTCCCGCGATTTCGAACTTGCAGATCGCCGATGCTGCCTACCAGTTTTGCGAGAGCCGGAAACGCGTCTTTGATCAAGGGCGATGTCGCAATCGCGTCATGCGTCGCGGTAGCCCCAATAAAGATCGCGTCGCCCCGTTTCGATAGGCCCGAAAGCTCCGGAAGCTGATCGATTGACACCAGGTGGGTGGGCTGCCGGTCTCCGCGGCGAAGCTCTGGCACGAGGGACTGCCCGCCGGCGAGGAGTTGAGCGTTCGGGAG
Source organism: Pseudomonadota bacterium (assembly GCA_038534535.1). Classification (GTDB taxonomy): domain Bacteria; phylum Pseudomonadota; class Alphaproteobacteria; order Caulobacterales; family Hyphomonadaceae; genus CALLCD01. The sequence goes on along the minus strand of JBCAWP010000049.1, from coordinate 11,271 downwards.
CCGATCTATCATGGCGATGGCCTCGGCTAGGCTGTGCGGTCGGTGAAACGCCATGTCGGGTCTCATGCCGGCTCGTCCTTTGATGACACTATGGCCTGGCAAGCCTCCCAAATCGCCTGCCGCGTCGCCGGCATGGGCAGCGGGCGACCGAGCGCATTGGCAATCGCATTCATGATCGCCGGCGGTGCTGCGATGGCGCCGGCTTCGCCGCACCCCTTTGCCCCTGTCGGATTGTTCGGCGCGGGCGTTGTCGTATGGTCGACGAAAATGGGCGGCGTATCAGCAGCGCGGGGCATGGCGTAAGACCGGAAGGAATTGCTGAGGAGCGTGCCGTCCTCATCATCATATTGCGCGGCTTCAAAAAGCGCCTGGCCGATCCCCTGGACAACACCGCCGACGACTTGTCCCTCGACGATGGCGGGATTGATCAGCGTTCCAAAATCATCCACGGCCACGAAATTCACGATACGGATCTCGCCGGTCTCCGGCGTAATTTCGACTTCGCAGACATGTGTCCCAGAGGGGTAAGTAAAATTCACGGGGTCGAATACGGCGCTCGCCTCAAAGCCGGGCTCAAGTCCCGCCGGATAGATGTGTGGCACATAGGCGATCTTAGCGATCTCTTGAATGCTCAGACTGCTTGTTGTCCGAGGGCAGATAAAGGCACCCGCGTCGAATACGACGTTGCCTTCATCGCACCCAAAGCGCTGCGCAGCGATTGTCCGGCCCTTTTCGATCAGCTTGTCCGCGGCGCGCGCGACTGCCGATCCGCCGACGGCGGCAGACCGAGACCCAAACGTGCCCATACCGACGGGTGTTTGATCCGTATCGCCATGGATAACGTCGATATCTGACAGCTGTAGGCCGAGCCGGTCCGCTGCAATCTGGGCAAACGTCGTTTCGTGGCCCTGGCCATGGGCATGGGATCCGGTGAAGACCTGAAGGCTGCCAGAGGGCGTCATGCGAAGGAGCGCAGACTCCCAGAGGCCGACATCCGCCCCGATCAATCCAGCAAGCGCTGACGGGCCAATCCCGCATGCCTCGACATAGCAGGAGAGGCCGATGCCGCGCAGGCGCCCTTCTTTGGCCGCCTCGGCTTTTCGCGCTTCAAAGCCTTCATAGTCCGCCTTTTGAAGGGCAAGATCGAGATGTGGCTCGTAATCCCCAATGTCGTATTCCAGGGCGACTGGGGTGCGGTAGGGGAACTGGTCTTTCGCGATCAGATTTTTACGGCGAAGCTCCGCCGGGTCTTCGCCGAGATCGTTCGCGGCTTCATCGATCAGCCGTTCCAGTAGATAGACCGCCTCCGGTCGACCTGCCCCGCGATAGGCATCGACCGGTGCCGTATTGGTGAAGACACCATCAACGGCCACATGGATCAGCGGTGTACGGTACGGCCCGGCGAGCATTGTGGCGTAGAGAAAGGTCGGCACGAATGCGGCGAATCCGGAAAGATAAGCGCCGAGATTGGCGGTCGTGTCGACTTTGAGAGCGAGAAATCGTCCATCCTTGTCGAGGGCGAGCTTTGCTGTGCTCCGATGATCCCGGCCATGAACATCTGTCTGGAAAGCTTCGCGGCGCGTCGCAACCCATTTAACCGGACGATCCAATTTGCGCGACGCCCAAAGCGACAAGCACTCCTCCGGATAGATAAAGATCTTAGAGCCGAACCCGCCCCCGACATCCGGCGAAATCACGCGGACCGAATGTTCTGGCGAAATGCCGAGCGTCTCGGTAATGATGCGCCGCGCCATGTGGGGGTTCTGGCTGGTTGTGTGTAGCGTCGATTTTCCACGCGCCGCGTCATGGGCTGCCACCGCCGCTCGCGTCTCGAGTGCGTTGGGTATGACGCGGTTATTGATGAGTGTGATCTCGGTGACATGGTGGGCCGTGGCAAAGGCGGCTTCGACACCGGCCTCATCGCCCATCGCCCATCGGAAACAATGATTATCCGGCGCCTCCGCGTGGAGCGCCTCGCCCCGCATTGATGCTGCTGGATCGATGAAGGCCGGTAGGGCCTCGAAATCCGGTATGATTAGGCTTGCGGCGTGGACTGCAGCTTCGACCGTTTCAGCAATCACCAGGGCGTAAGCGTCCCCGACAAACCGTACCTTGTCTTTCGCGAGCAGGGGGCGTTTCCCACCGCGCATTGGCGTGCCATCCTTCGACATGACGCGCCAGCTGGACCACAACTCGCCGAGACCTGCGCGCGCCACGTCTTCGCCCGTGAAGATGTCGATCACGCCGTCCACCTGGCGGGCTGCGGCGAGGTCGACTGAGCGAATATGCGCATGGGCGACCGGGGACCGGGCAAAGGCCGCATAGGCCTGGTTCGGCAAGGTCACATCGCTCACATATTGCCCGCGACCTGTGAGGAATCGCCGATCTTCCTTGCGGGGGATGGCCGCGCCAACGCCCTGATGGCGTGCCTTATCCGTGTACCGCTCAGCCTGTGAAGAGGCCGCCGCCGCGGTCACAACGGCCTTCATGATATTGCGATAGCCCGTGCACCGGCAGATATGGCCCTTCAGTCCCGCGAGTATGTCTTCGTCCGTCCGCGCGGGGGTCTGCTCTAGAAAATCTTCAAGCCCCATGATTAGACCCGCCGTGCAAAACCCGCATTGCACCGCATGGTGGTCTTCAAACGCCGCCTGAAGTGCGGTTGGCCGATCCGGTGGGGCAAGACCTTCAATCGTGCGGATGTCTTGTCCGTCGATCTGCCGTGTAAGGACGGTGCAGGATTTCACCGATTTTCCGTTGAGGTGGACGACGCAGGCGCCGCACTGTGCCGTGTCGCAGCCAATATGCGTGCCCGTGAGCCCGAGATCCGTCCTCAATGTCTCCGCCAGGACGCGCGTACCCGTCGCCGGCACCTCGACGGACCGTCCGTTCACTGTGAACCGCACCTGCGGCCGCGATGGCATCCAGACCGTTTCATCGAACCCCGGTTGATCGGTATCAGGCAATCAGCTTCCCCAGATGAGACGGGCGAGGAAAGAGCGCCGGCACGCGGGTGCGATACGCCTCATAAGCCGCACCAAAGCGTGCGACCAGTTCGCGCTCTTCCAGCCGGATGATCATGAGGAGCGCCGCGGTAAATGCCAGCGCCATCAGATAAGCACCGGCATAGTTCGCCGCGAGGCACCAGCCGACCGTTCCCACAAGGATCATGAAGTAGCGCGGATGACGCACCGCTGCGAAGGGGCCGCTTTCGATGAGGGCGCTGGCTTCATTCTTAACTTCAGGGACGCCGGCAAATGTGCGGAAGTTCAAATGTGACCGAATACGTGAAGAGAGCCACCAACTGGAAAAATAAATCACCGCGCCCGCGACAAACACGCCTGGGTATCGCCCTAGATCGTCGCCCGCCAGCGCCGATAAGTTCGCGAGCGTCACGGCCAGCGTGATGACAATGACCGCAAAAGCTGTCCAATACGCCTGCCAGGCGGGACGCCGCTTCCACACCGAGATACCACCATGGATCACGAACCAGAACGCTGCGACCACCGGCAGAATCACGACAAGGATGGCCGCGAGGGCGTAACGCACCGGATCGAGAAGGGCGAGGTCCATACCGTCTAGTAACGTAGACGATTGCATATGTCAGCATTTATGGACGCATCTCGTAAGGCGTGTGCTAGCCCGTATTCTAACGCGCTGCAATTGACAGGGGTTTCAGGGCCTCGGCTAGACTGGCGCTAAGATGACGACGCAAAACCTGGAATGTGAGCTGAAGGCTGCGGTCTCGCCGGAAACACTGGCGCGGGTTCGCGAGGCCTGCCTCGCCTGTTCGACGGGCGAGGCGCCAACGGCCCGGCCGAAGGAAGTCTACTCGATTTATTTCGATACGAAGGACCGTCGCTTGGCGCGGGCGGGGCTGTCCTTGCGCCTGCGGGCAAAGGGTAAGTCCTGGCAGCAAACACTCAAAAGTGGCCGTGTGGCCCGGTCCGGTTTGAATGCCGTTGAAGAAACCGAGCAAATACGGTCCGAGCCGACGCCAGACCTTGAAGGGGTGCACGCCCCCGACGGATGCGCGGTTCTCGACATTATCGGTCGAAAGCGGCTCCACCCCCTTTTTGAAACCAGGGTCGCGCGGACCGCCGTGCCGCTCACCCTCTCTACCGGAACCGTGGAGTGTTGTTTTGACCAGGGCACGCTGATCGCAGGCGATCGGCAGGCGCCCCTTTGCGAGATTGAAATTGAGCTTGTTTCCGGCAGCGTGCGGGCCGTCTACGAAGCCGGGATACAGCTGCTTGGCGGCGCGCCAGCTCGGTTCGATTTGGCCAGCAAAGCTGATCGTGGCCACGCCCTCGCCGATGACCGCGCGCGCGCCAAACCGTTGGCCTTTAGAACCTCGCGTATACCCGCAGGCCAGCGCGGCGGCGCGATTGACGTCATCGAACACGCTCTCGGTTATTATGCCGATGCTCTCGCGACAAACCTCCACCTCACCCTCACATCGCCGGATCCAGAAGGCCCCCATCAATTGCGCGTGACGGTTCGCCGGCTTGAAGCGCTCCTCTGGCTCATGCGCGGGGTGATCCGCCGGGAGACCTATCGCGAGATAAAATCGCTCGGCCGCGCGCTTCGCCAGGCGGTCGCGCTCCTGCGAGATGCTGATGTGCTGATAGATGAAATCCTCCCGGCGGCAATGGACGCCGCAGACCAGGCGGACATGGCCGCAGACCTATCGGCGTGGCGCGAGGGTTTGCGGTCTGAGGTGCGGCGCGCGCTCCAGGCTTCGAAGTCGACCGCTCAAGTGCTCACGCTGCTTAAAACGGCCCGGTTTGCGGACTGGCGACCAATCAAGGCAGACGCATCGCAGGCCGTGCTCTTGCCCTTTCGCCAGGTCGCGGCCCCGCGGCTTCAGGCGCAATGGCAAAGACTGACGGCTGATGGCTTGTCTGTATCATCCCGCGAGATGTTCGATCGGCATGATCTCAGAAAAGCGCTGAAACGCTTTCGTTATGCCGGGGAGCTTATCCACCAGAACGATATGTCCTCGGGTGATCAAGCCTCGAGCACGGCCTTTCTCCAAGCGATTAAGACCCTCCAGACAAAGCTCGGCCGTCTCAATGATCTCGACGTTATTGCCGCGCGTGTGCCGGTCGACTTGCCAGCGAAAAGTGGCGCGCTTATTGAGGCCCGCCTCGAGGCGTACCGACAGTCGAAGACGAGCGCCGCCAAACGCTGGCTGAAGGAAGCCGACACGCTTTGGGCGGACGCAAAGGATCTTCCCTGGCCCTGGCCGACTTAGCGCCGCGCGCCTTTGGCTCTTGCTTCCCCCACCGTCAATGCGTCAATCCTTGAGCCAAATCAGATCAAGGGAGTCTCATCATGCCAGACGCTTACATCATTGATGCCTGCCGCACCCCGAGGGGGATCGGAAAAGTCGGCAAGGGCAGTTTGGCCCATCTCCACCCGCAACACCTCGGGGCGACGGTTCTGAAGGCCCTCGCGACGCGGAACGAACTCGAAACGTCACGCGTTGATGACATTGTCTGGGGCACCTCTTCCCAGCGCGGTGCGCAAGGGGCTGATCTCGGTCGGATGGCGGCGCTTGATGCCGGCTATGATGTCAGAGCCTCCGGCGTCACGCTCGACCGGTTCTGCGGATCTGGGATCACAAGCGTGAACATGGCCGCCGCTCAGGTCATGTCCGGTATGGAAGACGTTGTGATCGCCGGTGGAACGGAAATGATGAGTTATACGTCCTCAACCGCCGACCCAAATGTGCCCCCAATGCTCGATGCGGGCAATCTCAGCCTTCGCGCGAAACACCCCCAGAGCCAGCAAGGGGTTTGCGCCGATGCGATCGCGACGCTCGAAGGCATCGACCGAGAGGCCGTTGATCACCTCGCCCTCACAAGCCAGCAGCGGGCTGCGCAAGCGATCGAAGAGGGCCGTTTTGATCGCGCGCTTGTGCCGGTGCACAACCCTGACGGCTCGCTCGCTCTTGACCGCGAGGAGTTCCCCCGTCCCAGCACCACGCTCGAAAGTCTCGCCGGTCTGAAAACCGTGTTCGATATGTTCGCTGCTGTGCCAGTAGATGAAGCGGGTAACACCTACGGATCACTGATCACGCAGAAATATCCGGAGCTGGAAGGCAACATCAATCACGTCCATCATGCGGGCAATTCCTCCGGCGTTGTGGACGGCGCCGCCGCACTGCTCCTCGCCTCAGAAGCGGCGACGAAAGACAATGGCTGGACGCCGCGGGCCCGGATCGTCGCGACCGCCAATATGGGCGATTGCCCGACATTGATGCTCAACGCACCTGTGCCAGCGGCTCAAAAAGTGCTCGAAAAATCTGGCTTGTCGGTGGACGATATCGACGTCTGGGAGATCAATGAGGCGTTTGCCGTCGTCGCCGAAAAATTCATTCGCGACCTCGATCTCGATCGGGAGAAGGTGAACAAGAATGGCGGCGCTATGGCGCTCGGGCATCCGATCGGCGCCACGGGCTCGATCCTGATCGGCACTGCACTTGATGAGCTTGAACGCTCTGATGGCCGCTATGGGCTCATCACAATGTGCGCCGCCGGCGGCATGGCGCCCGCCATCATCATCGAACGCGTCTAACTCAACGCCCCGCAGCCACCTTTGGCCCTTGTCTTGCACGCCCCCTGGGGTCGTAGGCACTGGCAAAGGTGGCAACGTGGAACAACTCAGGCAACGTGCGTTCGCGCGAACGGTCGCCCGCGTAGGTGGGCGACTTACGCGCTTGTCTCGACGGGCCGCTGGGCGCTGGCGCCCCGTTTGCCCAGTTGAGGCCGTCCCCGGCGGTCGAATCACAACTGTCCGTCCGCCGGAGCCCGTTGGTCTTGCCCGGCCGAATCACCTCGCCGATGCTGACTGGCAAGCGATGCGGCTTCGAACAAAAGACAGGTTTGAAGCCTGCCGCGTCGCGATCCTGCCAGAGATCGTTATCCGCGGGACCGCGTCTTGGCTTTTTACCAAAGATGGCGAGGCCATCGATGGCCTGTGGGCGAAACAAGGGGGCGACCCTTTCCGCGCACTTATGGCGGATTTCGATCCGGTCAGCCAAGACGAGCTTGCGAATGCGATCAGGCTCGACGGCACGACGCTGATCCTCAACCAAATTTTCGGTGAGAACTTCTTTCACTTTACGTCGCAGGTCTTGCCCCGTCTGGCGTTGATGTCCGAAGTCGTCGATGTCCAAGCGGTAGACCATGTGATCACACCATCACCGCTGCGTGGTTTCATGCGCGCCTGGCTTCTCAAACTTGGCTTTACGGACGACCAACTGATCCCGATGCCCGACCTGCCGGTGATCTGTGAACGTGCGGTTGTGACGAACAATCCAGGCGATGATAATGGTTTGCCGGCCTGGGCGATCGACTATCTTCGCCAGAAGATGTCTCCTGTTCCTGCGGCTCAATCGCGCCGGCTGTTCATCACGCGGGACGATGCCCCGACGCGCCGGCTCCTCAACCAAAATGCCCTTCAGCCGCTGATCGAAGAGCATGGGTTTGAATCTGTTTCCATGTCCGGCCGGTCCGTGGCTGAACAGGCCGACCTGTTCGCCTCGGCGGACGTGATCCTAGGTGTTCATGGAGCCGCGCTTGTCAATCTCGTCTTTGCAAAGCCAGGCACTCGGGTGGTGGAACTCATCCCAAAGAACCACCTCAACCCCTGCTTCCTCCATCTCGCCCAAACCGCTGGGCTCGCGCACCGGTTTGTCATGGGCCGCGAAGCGCCGCACCCCCTCGCGCTCATGCGCCAGGATATTCGGGCGGATCTCACAGTCGACCCCCTGGGGCTGTCTGAGGTTTTGCGCGTGGCGTGCCAAGCATAAGAAGTGGTGCGCCATGGTATCGGGCTTCCGGCTAATCGGCGCGGCGCACCCTTGCCTTGGCCGGCCTGAGAAACGACATACCTGGCATTGCAAGACCAACGGAGTGCGTGTCCCATGGAATGGCTCAATGAGTTGCTGGCAGCCTATCCTTGGGGCGTCTACGTCTTTGTGGCGTTGACCCCCTTCGTGCAGGAAGACACCGCCATTATTAGCGCGGCGGCGGCTTCTGCGGCCGGCGCTGGCGATTCCACACTGCTCTATGTGTCGCTGCTCATCGGATTATCAGCGAGTGATCTATGGAAATACTGGCTCGGCCGCGCGGCGCACTACAATGCCTGGGGGCGGGCGGCTGCCGCGAAACCTGCAGTCCAAGCGGCCCGCGAGAAGGTCGTCAACCGTTTGGGGCTGTCCCTTGTCGTGGCGCGATTTGTCCCCGGCACGCGCATTCCGCTTTATATCGCGTCCGGCTTTTTCCACGCACCCTTTGCAAAAGTCGCGATCTTCGTCGTCGGATCAGCGATGCTTTATGCGGCGATCGCGTTCAGCCTGTTTCACCTGCTTGGCGATATGGCGGGCGAGCAGATACACCAATACGCGCCGGTGGTTGCGATCAGCCTCGTGGTTTGTGTTGTGACGTATCTCACAGTCACGGCCTGGCGGCGGCAACGCCACGCGCGTGCTCAGCTGACCGATACAACCGGTTAACGCCAGGCCTTTGCGATTTTCCAAGATCGGTTTAATCGGGGTCAGGTTCGCCGGTCACGGCGGTCAGATGGAGGCGCAGCCTTTGGCCATAGCGACCTTGATAAGGGCGGCTCTTGCCGCATCACCGATCGTGCCGGTTATGACGGTGCGCGATATTGACGCCGCCGTTTCGACAGCTGAGGCGCTTATCCGCGGCGGCCTCACCAATCTGGAAGTTACCTTGCGCACGCCTGAGGCCCTCGACGCCATCTCCGCCCTGCGCGCGGCATTTCCTGAGGCCGTGATTGGAGCGGGCACGATTACCGAGCCGCAGCACGTCCAGGCCGCCGCCGATGCCGGGGCACAGTTTCTCGTGTCGCCCGGTGTGAATGCGCGCCTCGTGCCTGCGCTCCTGGAGTCCGGATTGCCGGCGATGCCAGGTGTGGCCACGGTGAGTGAAGCCATGTCGCGCGCCGATGAGGGCTTTGAGATCGTCAAGCTTTTTCCCGCCCAGGCCGTCGGCGGCGTCAAACTCTTGAAGTCAATCTCGGCCCCGCTGCCGCATCTCACATTCATGCCGACCGGTGGCATCACTGCTGAGACGGCGGGCGATTTCCTGGCACTTGAAAACGTTATCGCCGTTGGCGGATCGTGGATGCTCGGCGGCCCTGATATCTTTTCCGCGGCGCTCGCTGCCTCCAAAATCAAAGATCAGACATGACGGCGATACGCTTGTCTCGCGGACGTCGTGCGAAGATCATCGCCACGCTCGGTCCAAGCAGTCGAGCGCCGGACATGGTCACACTTCTGGCCCAGGCGGGGGTTGATATCTTCCGCCTCAATTTCAGCCATGGAACCCATGATGACCATGCGAAAAGCCTGCAGGCCGTCCGTCATGCGGAAGACAAATTAGGCCGGCCGCTCGCCGTACTCGCAGATTTGCAGGGGCCAAAGATCAGAGTTGGCACCTTTCCAGATGGGGCGATACGCCTCTCTATGGGACAGGAATTGGAACTGGTCTTTGCAGAGGCGGCGACCATGCCTGGGACGATCGCTGTCCCGCATCGCGAAATTCTGGCGCAACTCGAACCAGATGACGAAATTCTTCTCAATGATGGCCAGCTTCGCCTCACGGTACTTGCAGGTGGCGAGCGCCCGGTTGTTAAATCAGATCTTCCGGGGCGTCTGTCAGATAAGAAGGGGTTTACGGTTCGCGGCAAAGCGCTCGCGGTCGACGCCATGACGGCCAAGGATCAGGACGATCTCGCTTTTGCCCTTGAGATGGGCATCGATCTCGTGGCGCTGAGCTTCGTGCAGTCGGTCGAAGATATCACCCGTGCCAAAACACTGATTGCGGGGCGGGCTCCGCTGATTGCGAAAATCGAAAAACCGGCCGCGGTCGATGATCTTCATGAAGTTGTATGCGCGGCAGATGCCGTGATGGTGGCCCGCGGCGATCTCGGTGTTGAATATCCGTTGGAAGAAGTGCCAGTGATCCAGCGGCAGATCATTCGCGCGGCGCGCAGCGCAGGTCGGCCCGTGATCGTGGCCACGCAAATGCTTGAGTCCATGATAGAGCAGGCCGCGCCGACCCGCGCGGAAGTCGGCGATGTTGCGACCGCCGTCTATCAAGGCGCCGATGCGGTTATGCTCTCAGCTGAGACGGCCATTGGGCGTCATCCCGCGACCGTCGTCGCGATATCGGACCGGATCATCAAGGCGACGGAACGGGCCGAGGATTATGCCGCAACCGTTGATCAGTTTGATGGTGCGGGGCCACCGGAACGTGACAAACTTGTCGATGTCGTCGCTGACGCGGTTCAATCTCTCGCCTCGGACCATGGGGCAGATGTATTGGCCCTGCGCACCGGTGCATTTCACCGGCTTGCCCGTTTCTCTCGGATCCGCGGACCCGTCCCGATCTTGTACGGATCATCCGATGTCCAAAGACTGCGCCAGGCACAGATACTGTGGGGCGTTCACCCCATTCAGTTTGATGGTGAGGTCACGGACGAGTGGGCAGCGTATCTGGCCCGCAGATCCGGACATGACGGTCGATATGCCTATGCGCGGTGGCGCGGTGTCGGAGACGGTACTTTTGCCTGGGAAATTGGGACGAGTGGCTACGCTGAAGAAGAGGGATAGAGTCGCCGTCGATGACTGAGCGAGCACTTTCGCAGAGGCCGCGCCGTGCCAAGATCAATGATGTGGCGACGATGGCCGGTGTTTCCACCAAGACGGTGTCGAGGGTTTTGAACAATGAGCCCAATGTAAAGGCTGACACTCGGACAAAAGTGAAGGCAGCCGTGAAGGCCTTGAATTATGTGCCGGACTTCTCGGCCCGTAGCCTTGCCGGGCAAAAGTCCTTCATGTTCGCCTTGTTTTACGACACGATTTCCGAAGGGTATCTGAGCGCGTTTCAAGAGGGCGCCCTCAGCGCCTGTCGCACGAACGGATACCATCTACTGATTGAGAAGGTCGACCTGATGGCGCCGGATGCGCCCGACCGCATCTTGGAAACGACGGGCATCTTTCGCGCTGACGGTGTGATCTTGCTGCCGCCGCTCAGTGACGATGTCGATCTTGCCAACCGGCTCGTCAATCATGGAACTCCGGTGGTGCGCGTGGCCACATTGGCGGTCGGCGCGACGACCGGATGCGTGGAGATTGATGACCAGGCCGCGGCGCAGGCATTGGCATACTTCGCATCCGGGCTGTCGCTCACGAAGACCTCGGCGAGCTTGCCGCAGACGAAGGACTGCGTGGAG
>JBCAWP010000048.1:0-12409 GCA_038534535.1 Pseudomonadota bacterium | reverse complement strand
GAACTAGACACGGGCCTCGAACCGGCTAGCCGGTTCGAGGCCCGTGTCTAGTTCATCGCTCGGCGCGATGAGCGTGCAGACGGCACATTCCGCCGGATCATGATCCCAATCATGGTCATGGGCTGTCGCCATCCCCCCCGTTGCCACCTGCGATAAAAGCAGGAGGAGCGCAATCATTTGGACCCTAAAGCGGGCGATAAGGCTCGGTGTTATGCGCACGGCAACCATAATCAACTTCGAACGGTCCGCTGTTACGGGGTAACACTTCGGTCCGCAAGCATCCAACACAATGTCGCGCGCGATTTGCATCGACTGTTGCAAAGACGCTATGACGCTCAACTGTGGTGAAGCCACCAAACAAAGGGTTTCTTATGGTTGCGCGCCTTCCAGATACTGAAGAAACGCTGCTGCTCGTCGATGAAAATGACGAGGTCTTGGGACCTGCGCCGAAACTTGAGACGCACCGTAGCGGCCAGCTGCACCGGGCGTTTTCGGTGTTTTTGTTCGATGAGATGGGGGATACGCTTATCCAGCGCCGGGCGGACGTGAAATACCACTCGCGCGGAAAATGGGCCAATTCGTGCTGCGGTCATCCGCGCCCCGGCGAAGCGATAGATGTCGCCGCGACACGGCGAGTTATGGAGGAGTTGGGGCTGGAGGTTGAGCTCAATTACGGCTTTACGTCACGCTATTGCGCCGAGCTCGATAATGGGATGATCGAGAACGAGTTCGTTCATCTTCTCTTCGGGCGCGTGACGAAAACGCCGGCCCCTCACCCGGATGAGGTCTCGGAATATGCGTTCGTCTCTATGGGAGATCTACGGTCTCAAATTGCCGCCAGCGCCGAGCCTTATGCCGTTTGGCTTGTGCATTATGTCACGCATCATTTTGACGAGTTGAATGAGATGGCAAAACGCATTCAAATCGGCCACGCAACAACGAGTTAAGCCTTAACGCGACCAATCACTTGGAAGCAAAGCTAATAGGTCTATAACAGGTAGTGGAAATGTTTGGAGGTTCCCACATGATCGACGCAAAACGTCTTATTCTTCCGCTGGCTGCGAGCGTGTCGCTCGTGGCACTCGCCGCTTGCGGCGGATCAGACGGCGGCTCAACGACCACCCCAGAAGTTGCGGAGACGGTCGCTGAGGCCACGACCGAAGCGGCAACTGACGCCGCTGAAGCGACGACCGAAGCCGTTACCGAGGTCGCAGAAGTGGTCGAGACCGCCGCCGATGACGCCGCCGACGCGGCGCAAGAAGTGGCTGCCGACCTTCAGGACGCAGCGTCTGATGCTGCCGCAGAGGTCGAAGAGACCGTGGCACAAGCCGTATCCGAGACGAGCGATCGTGTATCCGATGAGATCACCGCTGCCTATGCCGCTCTGACCGGCGATGCCGCACAAGGCCGCCGCGTCTTCACAAAGTGCATGGCCTGCCACGTCGTTCAGGAAGGTCAAAACCGCGTTGGACCGTCGCTTTATGGCCTCGTCGGACGTGAAGCCGGTTCGATCGAGAACTTCCGCTACTCTCAAGCGAACGCCAATTCTGGCATCGTTTGGACCGAGCCGGTTCTGTTCGCCTATCTGGAGAACCCGCGCGGGTTCCTGCCTGGCACGAACATGGCGTTCCCAGGTCTGCCGAGTGAGCAAGAACGGGCGGACGTGATTGCCTACATCAAGGCTGAGTCCGAATAATCCGACCTGATATTTCCGGTAATTTGCAAGCCGCCGATTTGAAAGATCGGCGGCTTGTGCTTTGTTTATAGGGTGTGTGCGAGTCTAGGAGCGCCAGTGCCCGTCTTCCCGTTTTCTGCAATTGTCGGCCAGGATGGCCTGAAAACCGCACTCTTAATCGCTGCAATTGAGCCCCTGATTGGCGGGGTTCTTGCCTTCGGAGATCGTGGAACCGGCAAGACCACGGCGATCCGGGCCCTTGCTGCGCTCCTTCCGCCGATCGACACCGTTGCGGATTGTCCCTATCGATGCGCTCCGCCGAACCCGGCCGGGCTCTGCGAGCTGTGTCGAGGCGCGCGCAAGACCGATCCTTTAACGGCGACGAAGGAGGCGCCTCCGGTCATCAATCTACCGCTCGGCGCAACGGAAGACCGCGTGATTGGGTCCGTAGATCTCGAACGGGCTCTCATTGACGGCAAAATGACATTTGAGCCCGGGCTGCTCGCAGCTGCCCATCGCGGCTTTCTCTATGTGGATGAAGTCAACCTTCTTGACGACCATCTCGTCGACATTCTCCTCGATGTGGCCGCCTCGGGCATCAACCGTGTCGAGAGAGAAGGGCTCAGCATCACCCACCCCTCAGATTTCGTTTTGATCGGCAGCGGCAATCCGGAAGAAGGCGAGTTACGTCCGCAACTGCTTGACCGGTTCGGACTGTCTGTTGACGTGCGCACCCCAAAATCCGTTGCAGACCGGGTGGAAGTCATTCGGCGCCGCGATGCGTTTGAACGAGACCGCGAGGGGTTTGCAAAATCCTGGCGGCGCAAAGACCTGGCTGTGCGGCGCAAAGTCGAACAGGCCAAGGCGGCCCTGCCAGACGTCATTCTTGATGATGAGACACTCGGCCAAGCGGCCGCGCTTTGCCTCGAGCTCGGATCGGACGGGCTGCGGGGCGAGTTGGCTTTAATGCGCGCTGCGAGGGCCCTCGCGGCCCTTGATGGCAAAGAGACCGTCACAGCGGCGCATTTGCGGCGCGCGGCGCCATTCGCGCTTGGCCATAGGCTCCGTAAGGATCCCCTCGATGAGAGTGATGCCACCTCGCGCGTGGCCCGAGTGGTCGAAGAGATTCTCCCATTATAGCCATGGCGCAAGACCTCGCGCCTCTCACCCGTGACGCGCCGGCGAAGACGCCGACAGATGTCAGCGCGCCGTGGGCGCTTGCCGAGTTGGCCGCCGCGATTGTCGCGATTGCCGGGGCGTCGATTGGCGGCGTTAGAGTGATTGCGCGCAATGGGCCTGTGCGCTCGGCTTGGCTTGAGGAGCTAAACCGTGCCTTCCCCGAGACGCCGCCCATTGCGGTGCCGCTGTCGGTCGATCGCGACCGGTTGGTCGGCGGTCTGTCCGTGGACGCGACCTTGCGCGCCGGCAAACCGGTCTATGAAACGGGTCTCATCGCGGCAGCTGAAGGACGAGCGCTCGTTTTGCGTATGGCGGAGCGGACCGAAGACTGGGTCGCCGCCACCCTCGCCGCGCGATTGGATGAGGGAACAACAGCCAAGCCACCGCCGATCGTCATCCTGCTGGATGAGGGCGCAGACACCGATGAGGCACCGCCAAATATCTTATTGGAGCGCGTTGGGCTCACCATCGATTTATCGACGCTCTCGCACCGCGATATCGCGCCGTTTCGCTGGACCGGCAAGGATATCGCGGCCGCTAAACCCCTATTTGAAGACAGCGATATCGCGCCAGAATGGCTGACGGCGTTCACCCAGGCCGCCCTCGCGCTCGGATATACATCGCTTCGTAAGCCGATATTCTGCGCAGCCGCCGCCCGGGCCGTTGCGGCCTTTCACGGGCGTAAAGATGTGTGCGAGACAGACGCCGCTCTCGCCTGCCAATTGGTCCTTGGCGGTGTCCCTAACGGTGCGCCGGAGACATCTAACACCGATCCCGCGCCAGACGTTTCAGAAACGCCGCAATCGGACGGGGACGATGGGTCGCGATCAGACGGGGACAGCGCTGTTGACGATCTGACCGAACGGATGATCGCTGCGGCCTTGGCCGCGCGCCTGCAGGATGCATTTGAAACGACCGGGCGCGCGGCACAGCGCCGGCGCGGCGGAATTTCCGGGAAGTCCGGCCAGATTATGCGCGCCGATGACAAAGGCGCCCCAGCGCGCCCGCGTCCACGGCGTGCCCGCGGCCACGGCCGACTTGATTTGATTCAGACCCTGCGCAAAGCGGCGCCTTGGCAACCACTGCGCAAAGCAGAAACCCGTCAAACGGGCCCCGCTATTCGACCGTCGGATCTACAGATCAAGCAATTCAAACGACGTAGCCAGTCTTCGGTGATTTTCATCGTCGATGCCTCTGGCTCGGCTGCGATGCACCGACTAGGTGAAGCCAAGGGTGCCGTGGAGCATCTCCTCTCTGATTGCTATGCGCGCCGGGACATGGTGTCCGTGATTGCGTTTCGCGGGGAGGCCGCCGATTTGCTCTTGCCGCCGACGCGGTCTCTGGTGCGCGTCCAGCGCTCGCTGGGCAATCTTCCGGGCGGCGGCGCGACCCCCCTCGCCGACGCGATCCTGGCCGGACACCGGCTCGCCCGTGCCGAAATGACCCGGGGCCGCGCGCCCTTCCTTGTCTTCCTGTCCGATGGGCGCGGCAACCTGACACGAGACGGGAAGAATAATCGAGACCGCGCCAAGGAAGAGACCGCGCATCTCGCAAAGCAGCTCCGAGCCGAAGGGTGGCCGAGCCTGTTCCTCGACACGTCAAGGCGGCCAAATCCGGCGGCGCGCCACCTAAGCGACCTCCTTGGCGCACGGTACAAATTCCTGCCCCACGTTTCCGGCCAACACGTCTCAACCCTGGTGCGCGATGAGATCGGCAGACGCTAAAGTTGCGCACCTCTCCGCGCCGCCTGTGGCACAACAGGGCGGGCCGGATTTCCAGCGTGACGGCGTTGATTGGCCCAATCGAGAGGCGAGCCAGTTTGTCCGCGTCGGCGCGGTGATCTGGCATACACAACGGATCGGGCACGGCACGCCAACACTTCTGATCCATGGCACGGGCGCGGCGACCCATTCCTGGGCCGGGCTCATCCCCCACCTCGCCGAAACCCACGACCTTCTCGCCGTGGATCTGCCGGGGCACGGGTTTACCCAGGTCTCGCGGCACTTCCGACCGACCATCGACAATATGGCGAGCGCGGTCGAGGCACTCTGCCTGGGGCTGTCGTTTAAACCTGAGCTGATTATCGCCCATTCGGCAGGAACAGCGATTGCCATACGGATGGCCAATCGCGGTCAGGTTCATCCAGAACGGATCGTCAGCATCAATGGGGCCCTACGGCCTTATCCAGGCCTCCTAGCGCCGCTCGCAACAGGTGCGGCGAGACTGCTGACGGCGGGCGGGCTTGCCGCATCCATGCTCGCTAATGGCGCCAGGGATATTCGCCGTGTCGAACGCTTGCTGACCCAAACAGGCTCGCATCCAAGCAAGGACATGATTGCCCATTATGGGGCGCTCCTCCGTCACCCGGCCCACGTCTCGGGGACACTGTCCATGATGGCGCATTGGGACTTGTCGCCCATGCCCGCCAATTGCGTGCGGCTCTCCATCCCAATCCTCTTTCTCGCGGGCGCTGATGACCTGACCGTCCCGCCGGGCGACGCGATCGACCACGCCCGTCGAACGTCGCTTGGGATTGCGAAATCTCTCGAAACGCTTGGTCACTTGGCCCATGAGGAAGACCCGAGCCGTGTCGCCGAAGAGATACTGGCATTCGAAGCGCGGCCCACTCCACCTCGTCCCGAACCACCTGGCTGACGCCTGTCGAAAACGAATTTCGATAGAGGGTCTTGCGTAAATGAGCTGGACACACTCTAATGTCTAGTTATGCGGACAAACATACGCCCAACGCTTCCGGCCAATCTCGTCGACTATTGTCGACGGGTCACCTCTGTCGGGTCGAAGAGCTTCTATGCCGCCTCGAGACTGCTCCCGCGCCATGTGCGCCCGCCGGTCTATGCCCTCTATGCCTTCTGTCGGCGCTCTGACGATGCGGTTGATCTATCCGGCCCCGGCAGCCGGCCCGTGGCGTGGCTGCAAGATCGGCTGAACCGCGTTTATGCTGGCCGGCCGGCCGATGACCCCATCGACGAAGCCTTTGCGCTCACGGTCACCCATTGGAACATTCCGAAAGCCCTGCCGGACGCCCTGCTTGAGGGCTTTGAGTGGGACCTGTCGGGCCGATCTTACCGGACGCTTGAAGACGTTTACGCCTACTCAGCCCGGGTCGCGGGCACGGTCGGCGCAATGATGGCGGTCATCATGGGGGCCCGCAGCCCCACTGCTGTGTCACGTGCGTGCGACCTTGGTGTCGCAATGCAACTCACTAACATTGCGCGGGATGTCGGTGAGGATGCGCGGGCGGGCCGGCTTTATCTGCCGACGGACTGGTTTGATCAGGTGGGCCTTGATCCAACGGACTTCCTTCAATCGCCGGCCCCCTCGGAGCTGGTGGCAGGCCTCACCCGGCGCCTGATTGCCGCCGCCGCGCCGCTCTATGAACGTGGATTGAGCGGGGTCGGAAGCCTCGATCAGGGCTGCCGCCCGGGCATTCGCGCCGCCGGATTAATTTATCGGGAGATTGGCCGACAACTCCTCGCCGCCGGGGGCGATTCCGTCAGCCATCGGACGATTGTGTCTAAGTCGCGCAAGCTCGCGCTTTTGACCGAAGCACTCGCCACACCGTCTGACATCATGTCAGAGGATCCGCCCCTAGAGGAAACGGCATTCCTTGTGCGCGCCGTTCAGGCCGCTAGCCATGATGGCAATGATCGCGACCCAGAAGCGATCGATCACTTCTTCGATGTTATGTTCAGACTGGAAGCGCGTGATCGCCGGCCCATATCTTTTTCGGTGCCGGCAAATCTGATCTGACCGGCCACAAAGGGCCGCCATGCCGTTCTGGGTTATTGGAATTGAAATCGCACTCGTGTTCGGGATCCCGATGGCCTGGGCACTATGGGAAGCGCGCAAAATGGAGCGCGAACTCGAAACGGACGGACACGAAGACCCACCCGATTAGTTCACGCTTTTCGGCGCGGCATCCGCACGGGCAAGAGTGATTTGATGATCGGCGAACGCAAGCGTCGCCCGGAAAAACTCTCATGCATAGACCGCATGCGCCCGCCATCATAAGACATCAGCGAGCGGCTATAAAACGGAGTGTCTTCCAGCGTCCGGACAAGAGACGGCGCGTGGGTATCGAGGCGGCCGGCGCGCCGCTTTATGCGCCAGATTGGCGTCGGCGACAGGGGAACGTCCTCTTCAATCTCTGTGTTCGAAAGTATGCCATCTTCGAGAAAGCGCAGCGAAAGATGCCGCCGCGCTCCACCGGCTGGATCTGCCACGTAGCGGATGGCGGTTCGCCCCGACTCGTCCTCGGTGCGCGACCAATCCCAGTAGTCAAACCCCTGTTCCAACGGCTCAAGTCCGGAGTTCCGATCGACATAGCCTGTCCCCTCCCACCGCCGGTGGGGCGCGGAAAACGTGACGGACACCCGCGCCCTGGTGCAGAGCGGTTGCCAGATATGGCGGCCGGCGGGATCCAGGTCGAAGACCCGGTCGGACAGCCAGGGAAGCGTGATCCTTATCTCACCCGACATTTTGCGCGGAATGGGTGCAGATCGTTCCTCAATCGAGATCAGAAGCGTTTGGCCATCCCGTTCAAGCCGGCTTGGACCAATCACAAACTGGCTTTGCGACCGCGAAATATCTTCAGATGGCCGCTCCGTCATCGCCCAAGCGTCTCCGCGCCGGTCATAAAGCGCGATATTGATCGCGCAGTGATTCTCCGGATTTTGGCGGCCTGAGAATGCGTAATAAGGTGAGAATACGCTGCCAACAAAGGCAATCAAAACAAAGGCGCTGTCGCCATCATCGCTAATAGCGTCAGCATACCACCAGGAATAGCCGCGAGGCGTTACGCGTGTGTCAAATCGAAGTCCGACATGATCGTTTCCGCTGCGGTTCGACCAGAGAGCGCCGCCATCGGAACCCCCGGCCCCGGATGCACACTGCCGCCCGTCAGATAAAGCCCGGGAAGCTTCGACCGCGCGCCCGGCCGGCGAAACGGGGCCAGGGGGCTGTGCCCCGCCCGGCCGAATAACGCGCCCCCCGTCTGGGGGAAGCGCGCCGCGAACATGTCCGGTGTTGTTGCCGTCAGCGTCTCGGCGACCGGCCGCAGGGTGATCCCGCACGTTTCGAGATGGGCGAGCATCCGGTCCTGACATCGCGCAATCTCCTGTTCACTCAAAGTGTGTTGGTCGCCATTGGCCGGCGCATTGATAAGAATGAAGACCGGCTGCGCATCGGACGTATCGGCGTCAAACTGCTCCGCCAGCGGTGCAAAAATATAGGTCGTCGGAAGGGTCGGGACCTTTTGTTGATCGAACACGGCCCGAAACTCAGCGCCGTAGTCATCTGAGAACGCGACCGTGTGCACAGCCAGTGGGGCGCCAGATGTTTCGGCAAGCCCGGTCCAAGTGATCGCCGATTGAGAGCGCGGTCCACCGGACTTTGGCGGCGGCACGGCACGCTTGATCCCTTGTCCGAAATCGCCCGCATGGACGGCAGACACATCGACATTGCTCACAATTGCTGAGACGGGCCAGTGCCGCCCGCCGGCATGGATCGCGGCAACACGGTCTTGCGCATATTCGATCCGCTCCACGGCTGTATCGTAGACGAACTCTGCACCATTTCGCCGCGCGACGGTCTCCAGCGCCCGGGCGAGCGCTCCCATACCGCCCTCGAGCGTCCAAACCCCCGATTGCTCGACATGGGCGATCAGCATCATGGTCGCCGGCGCCTCGAACGGCGAGCAGCCACAATAGGTGGCATAGCGGCCAAAAAGCTGGACCAGGCGTGGGTCTTGGAACCGGCGGGAAAGGTGCTGCCAAAGCGTCGTAAACGGCTTGAGAGTGAAGAGGCCAGCCGGGCCAGCGGCGCGGGCGAGGTGCAGCATATTTGCCCGCGGACGCGTGAGCAGAGAGGTCTCAAGCGCCTGATAGACCCGCTGGGCCTCAGCGCAAAACGTCCGGTAATTGTCTGCGTCTTCGCGGGAGGAAAACGCCGCGATCGCGTCCGCTGATTGGTCAACACTCGCATAGAGGTCGAGGCCCGACCGGTCTCTCCAGACATGACGTGCCAGCGTATCTAGCGGATTGAGCGTCAATTCTTCCCGCACATCGGCACCGGCGGCGCGGAAAATCTCCTCGAACACCCAAAGCATGGTGAAGACTGTCGGGCCGCAATCAATCATATGATTGCCTGCCGCTTGCTGGCGTATTTTGCCCCCTGGCCCACTTGCGCGTTCAAAAACGATCACGTCAGCACGCCGCGAAAGCATGGCCGCCGCTGCCAGGCCGCCAATGCCGGCGCCGATGACTCCAATCTTCGGTTTTGACGTCACGTTTGCTCGGGCCTCACCTCAAAAGATACGTCACTATAGTTTGACAGTCTTAAGTGACAAGCTACACTGACGCCCTGGAGGTGTTGCTATGGATCTTGATGCCCAGATCGAGTGGATGCTTGAAACGACGCTCGCCGGAACCGAGTCTCCTGCTGCGCCCCCCAAGCTGGCTGCCGCGCTGCGCCATGCTGTCTTCCCGGGCGGCGCCAGGGTCCGCCCAAAACTCTGCCTCGCGGTTGCGGCGGCTTGTTCAGATGACGACGATCTCACACCGGCGCTCGCAGCCGGCGCCGCCATTGAATTGCTTCACTGCGCCTCGCTGGTCCATGATGACCTACCCTGTTTTGACGATGCAGACATGCGGCGGGGACGGGCGAGCGTCCATGCTGGGTATGGAGAACCGATTGCCGTGCTCGCCGGGGACGCTTTAATTGCCCTTTCCTTTGCCGTCCTCGCTGACCATGCGGGCGCTGCACTACCAGACCTTGTTCGGATCCTCGGACAGGCGACTTGCCCGCCCCATGGGATCGCCGCCGGACAAGCTTGGGAGTCAGAAACCGAAATCCGCCTCGACGATTACCACCATGCCAAGACGGCGGCTCTGTTTGTCGCGTCCACGACCGCCGGGGCCGCATCGGTCGGGGCAGATCCGGCCCGCTG
Organism: Pseudomonadota bacterium; assembly: GCA_038534535.1. Lineage (GTDB taxonomy): Bacteria > Pseudomonadota > Alphaproteobacteria > Caulobacterales > Hyphomonadaceae > CALLCD01. The sequence continues at coordinate 2,588 of JBCAWP010000048.1, read as the reverse complement.
GCAACCACTCGGCGAAGCTCTGGGCGCCGCCTATCAGACGGCGGATGATTTGCGGGATGCCCTTCTGCCGGCCTCGGCGCTCGGCAAGCCGGCAAGCCAGGACGCAAAGCACGAGCGCCCAAGCGCGGTTGAGCAATACGGCGTGCGCGGCGCGCTGAAGAAACTGTCTGATCAGATCGATTCAGCGGCAGAATCCGTTCCCGACTGTGCCGGCGCGCCGGCTTTGAGAACCCTTGTCTTTGCGCAAGCTAAACGCCTTGCGCCCGATAGCCTTGCCCGCCGTTTCGCGTAGCCGCGGCGTGCCACCGCCGACCCGTTCGGCCCGTACGCTCAAGGACCGGATGGCCGATTGGCGCAATGGGCTGCTCGCGAGCCCAAGGTTTCAGGCCTTTGCAGCGGCGTTTCCGTTCACGCGCCCCATCGCGCGGGCTCAAGCCGCCGATCTGTTCGATCTTTGCAATGGATTTGTGTATTCGCAAATCCTGCTCGCCTGTGTGGACCTTGGCATTCTCGAGGCCTTGCAAGATCACCCACAGACCGCGTCGAGCCTTTCTCGACAGCTCAACTTTCCGCTCGAGGGGACCGAACGTCTCTTGCGTGGCGCCCGCGCCATTCGCTTGGTCGAAGACCGGAGCGGGGGGCGATATGGGCTTGGCGAGCGCGGGGCCGCGCTCCTTGGAAATCCATCCGTCCTCGATATGATTCGCCACCACCGGCACTTTTATCAGGATCTCGCCGATCCAGTTGAACTCCTCCGAAACCGTCCGGTCGATAGCGCGCTCTCGCGCTTTTGGGGCTATTCGAGGCCGGAGGGCGCGACGGCGGTCTCCGAGGATGTCGCCGCGCCGTACTCTGCCCTCATGGCGCGCACGCAGGGCTTTATCGCAGATGAGGTTCTGACCGCCTTCCCGTTTCACCGCTACCGCCATGTCCTCGACATTGGGGGGGGATCGGGCGCGTTTGCCATGGCGCTCGCAGACGCCGTGCCGCACCTCCACGCAACGATCTTCGATCTTCCAGAAGTTGCTGCCCTCGCAACATCCGCATTTGAGGCCGCAGGCGTCAATGACCGCTGCAAAGCGATCGGCGGAGATGCGTTCAGAGGGCCACTGCCGACCCACGCCGATCTCATCACACTTGTCCGTATCCTGCATGACCATGATGATGATCGGATCCGCCTCCTCCTGAAGCAAATCCGGGCCACGATGGCGCCGGACGCGACCCTCATTATTGCCGAACCGATGGCCGAGACCCGGGGGGCCGAACCTGCGGGCGATGCCTATTTCGGCCTCTATCTCTGGGCCATGGGAACGGGGCGTCCGCGCACCTGCGAGGCGCTCTCAGATTTCTTGAAACAGGCGGGATTTTCGAACATCCGAGAACACCGCACGCGCCAACCCTTATTGGTGCGTGTTCTGAGCGCCAAACCCAGCCAATAGGCCGAAGTTTGTATTGACACCCTAGCGTGTCAATTTATTATGACACAATGATCTGTAAGCCTGAGAAGACAGCTGTGCCAAGGGGGGCAACGGGATGAGAGAGCCACCAGTCGGCATGCGATCGAAGGACCTCACTGCCGAAGCGGTCGTGTTTCAGGGGGACAAGGAACTCGCAATCGACTCATTTGAACTCGTCAGGCCTGAAGAGGATGACCTGGTCGTCGACGTGTTCTGGAGCGGCGTCAGCACAGGAACCGAAAAGCTTCTCTGGACAGGTGACATGCCGACCTTTCCGGGCTTTTCCTATCCGCTCGTCCCTGGCTACGAAGCTGTGGGACGCGTGATTGCCTGCGATCGCGCACGGCGCCTGATCGGGCGAACCGTCTTTGTGCCGGGCGCCAATTGCTACAGTGGCGCGCGCGGTCTGTTCGGGGCATCGGCCTCACGCATTGTCGTCCCAATGCGCCGCGCCGTCGTGCTGGACGGCTTACCAAAGATCGAATCCACGCTCCTGGCTCTCGCGGCCACCGCGCACCATGCGGTGCTGGTGGGCGGCCTGCCGGATCTCGTCATCGGACATGGCACTCTTGGTCGCCTCGTTGCCCGTATGACAATGGCCCTCGGCGGAGATGCACCGACGGTTTGGGAAATCGATCCGGATCGCTGCGACGGAGACGGATATGCCGTCTGCCATCCGGATGAGGACGACCGCACCAATTATTCAGCAATTTGCGATGTTAGCGGCAATATCAACGCCATCGATAACGGAATTGCCCACGCCGCACGGGGCGGCGTACTGACGCTCGGTGGCTTTTATGCCGAACGGCCCTCCTTCGCATTTCCGCCGGCCTTCATGAAGGAAGTCACGCTGAAGATCGCCGCCGAATGGACGCCAGAGGATTTGTCCTCCGTCCTCGGACTTGTCGCATCAGGCGCCCTGAATTTCGAAGGGCTCATCACACATATTGAACCGGCCGCCCACGCCGACACGGCCTATCGCCAGGCCTTTGAAGATCCAGCCTGTCTGAAAATGGCGATTGATTGGAGGGAGCGGCATGACAACACTCATTGATGGACGCACATCGAAACCCTCGATGACGGAAGCGCTCCGCGCCGAAGCCGAACAAGGCCCAGACCCTGTTCCTTCTG
>JBCAWP010000047.1:0-12567 GCA_038534535.1 Pseudomonadota bacterium | reverse complement strand
ACCGCAATGGCGCCCTTATCTATGTCGATGAGGCCCACTCCTTCGGCAGTTTCGGACCTAAAGGCCGGGGGCTCGCGGAAGAACAAGGTGTCCTCGACAAAATCGACTTCTATTCGGCGACATTTTCTAAGAGCCTCGCAGCGATTGGGGGGTTCTGCTCCTCCAAGCATCCAGAGTTTGAACTCCTGCGCGCCTCGCGCCCGTATCGGTTTACGGCCTCCCCCTCGCCGTCGAGTATTTATAGTGCCCAGGCCGCCCTCGATAGGATTATCGAAGAAGATGGCGCGCTGCATCAGAACCTTTGGGCCCGCGCACGTCAGCTACATTCAGGCCTCGCCGAGATGGGCTTCGAACTCGCCGCAGATGCGAGCCCGGTCATCGCAGTCATCCGCCCAGATGAAGAGACAGCTGTTCGAGAGTGGAACACGTTGCTCGATCGCGGCGTCTACGTGAATTTCTCAGGCCCACCCGCGACACCGGCTGGCATCAGCCTTCTGCGCATTTCCTTATCTGCCGCCCACACAGAAGATGAGATTGACGAGGTGTTGAGTGTCTTCCGGTCCCTCGTCGCGGATAATGCGGCTGTTCCAGCAGCCGAATAGACGCTAGCGAAACGCGCCGCGCCGCCAAAGCCGCCACGCCAAGAGCGGCGACCACAATAAGGGATGACGGCGTTGATGATCGCTGACCGGTATGGTCACACCCGAATGCGTTTCAAGCTTATGCAGTACATAGTCCAGGCCGCCATCAAAGGTGAACGCCGCCTTTAGAACGCGCCCGGCTGTGGCTGGTTTTCCGACCCATCGTCGCAGCGCCCAGCTTATCCGCGTCGCCAGGAGCTGCGGTGCTCCAGCGGCCTCCAGGTGAATGCGCCCCGTCGCGTCCATGGGTCCCAAAGCGGCGACGGCCAACGCCTCATATCTTGCGGCATAACGGTCAACGATCTCGCCGGCCCGCTCATAGGGGCGTTCGGCCCGGAGCTCGGTGCGATAACTCTCCGCAAGTGCGCGGGCCCAGAAGTCGCGTGGTGTCACGCGGCCGGACATGAGAGGACGCACCGTATCCGCGAAATGAAGGACGGCGAGCGCCAATGCGTCGATCAGCCGGTCCCGCAAGGCAGGCGTTTGGCAAGCCATGACCAAGCAAGGCTGCGAGAACCGGGCCCAGATCATCGGTTCACGGGCGCGGCCCGCAGCACGGCGCAGGAAGGCGTCTGTCGAAATGATCGAATATTTGCTGCTCATGAACGCGCCAGAGGAGTCCGTCGCCGCGTGGTAGTGAACGCTCGGCGGCAAGGCGAAGCTTGCAAACGCCCGCGGCCCGGCGCCGTGCACGGATATGTAGCGGTCGACGAGGACATAATAGTCGAGCATTTTCTCTGGGTCATCGGCCTGACGGAGCCCAGATCCGTAGAACACGAAGGCGTTCACACTGTTCCCATGCTTTTCAGCGATCGCAGCCGCCATTTCTGCCGCCCGTCGCGGCGGCTCGGCAGCATGCTCGGCGGCAATGATTTCCCGGACAGCTGCAAAACGTGGGTCTGCACGGCCCGCCATTACCGAATGAACCTGACGGGCGATGTGGTCGATACTTTGATTTTGCCGGACGGCGGCGCTGCCAGGAATTCCCCATCGAGCACCAGGTCGCCGGAGTATTTCAGAAGCGCCTCATGAACGTTGAAGCTCTCCATGCCCCGCTTGCGCATATAGCCATTCTTCGCACCGGCGAGGATCCCGCCAAATGCGGTGAGGAGACCGTTTGCCGGCCAACTCGCATGGGTAAGCCGCAAGGGCGCGCTCGCCTCCCCCCAGAATGGGTCGAGCCCCAGATTGAGGCGCGGCAGCGTCGTGGCCAAGGTGAAGAGATGCGCGCCAGCGGCGTGGAATGCGTCTGATTCCAGCGTTAAATCGGTGGGCCGCATCACCTCATTCCCATCCTGCCCGCGTGGACCGAAGATCAGGCGCGCAAGGGTAAGACCGACTGCAAATGACCCCTGGGCCCCGCGTGTATGGAGCGCGCGGCGGCAATATCTGATCCCATGGGGCACGGCGCCGGTTGAGAGGAAAAAGCCGAACAAAGGCTGGGCATTCTTCGCCAAGCTGACCTCAAGCAGAGGCAGATCGTGCACGCGCGTCTCCAGGCGCCCCGCCCGGATATCATCCATGACGGCCTTGATGCCGCCGCGCCCGGCCTTGTGCACCCCCATGACCTTCGCCGCGAGATTTGTCATACCACCCGGCAGAAGCGCGATTGGGATATCGAGCCGTAGTCCAGCCCGGCCGGTCAAGATTTCGGTCAAAACAGCCATCGCCGTTCCGTCACCCCCCTCAACGAAAACGGCTTGGACATCCGCCGCAGCAAATTCGTCGAGAATGTCGTGGAGATCATCAAACCGGTCGAGACACCGGAAAATGACCTGCTCCCTTTCGCGGGCTGCAGCCTGCTTCAGCACAGCCCCTCTCTGGGAAACGGCGTGGCTGAGCGGGTTCGAGACCATGCCGAACCGAAGCGTCATCCAAGCGTCTCCTGGCGCAGCCACAAATAGAGGCCAATCCCCGCCACAAGAACTGAGAAAAAGAGCGCCGCTGGAATGGTTGGCAGTGCGCCAGCCGCACCGAGGGTCTTTGTGATCCCGTCCAGGATCATGAATAGAAAGGTGATCCCGATACCGACAATTAAAGCCCCGGTGCCAGAGTCCCGGCGCCCAAGGCGTTGCATGATCGGCGCCGCCACAAGCAAAAGCGCCAAAGCTGAGAATGGCAGCGACACGCGCGACAGGTACCAAACGCGATAGGCCGCTGAGGGCCGGCTGCCCGACCCGCGAAGTCTCGCGAAATCTTGCAAATCAGCGATCGAAAGATCCCGCGGCTCGGCGGCGAGCTTGTCAATCACAAGCGGCGTCTGCGCCGTATCCCACTCCGTGAGCGGCTGCCACTCGTCGGGGGCGCCTTCGACCGTGAGCGATGATAGCCCCTCCAATTCCCAGGACCCGCCGGTATATTCGGCGCGGTCAGCCCAGGTGACGCCGTCGACATAACCGTCTTCGTTGCGCTGGAAAAATGTCAGCCCTGTCAGTGTGTTGAGGCCGGAGCGTCCTTCAATACTCACAAACAGGCCGCGATCATTCAGCCAGAGCTTGTCGTCTCCATCGAAGATCTGTCCGCCATACTCCCCGATGCCCCAATCGTTGAGGGCCTGCACTGCGGGTGGCACTAAGCGGTCAATCACCAAGGCGGCGAACAGCGCAACGCCGAGAACGGCTGGCGCGAAGGCCCGAACCTGCGCCAATACGGACAGGCCGAAACTCTGGAACGCCACAAGCTCGTTGCGCCGGATCAGGGATACATAGGTCAGTAAGATGGCGAGCATCAATGTGAACAGGAAAACCTGATCAAAGATGATCGGCATACGCAGCTGCATGTAGCGCAGGGCACCGCCATCCATACCGCTTGCGGAGATCTCCGATGCGTTGGCCAGGGAATCGAGCAGGCCGACCAGCACCACCATCCCAAATACGGTCACAAGCCACCGCATGAAAAAGATCTGACTGACATAGAGCCCGAGCCGCATGGATTAGACGCCCTCTCGGATCAACACAGCACGGGCCCGCCCCGTGAGCCAATCGGTCGCCTTGCGAACCGTCGCGCCGAGATCGAAGGATAAGAGCATCAAGGGCGGCGTTGCGACAAACAGCGAGCTGCGCAGAAACAAGCCCGCCCCGATCGCGGCAACAACACCGATCACTGGCCAGGTGCCGACCCAAGGCGCGATCTGACCCTCAATCGCAAGCGTTTGTCCCATTTCGAGTGACTTCTGCGCGATCAGTAGAAAGACAATACCGACGGCAATCCCTGTTGACTGAAACGACCGGCCATAGCCGAGACCTAGCGGCAGCGCAATTAAGGGCAACAGAAGCAAGAGGAGTGACCGACCGAACTGGGCATGGACTGCAGCACTTGCGACATGGGGCTCGACAAGCCCGCCGCCCCTGCCGCGCGCCTCCTGAACCAGTTCAACCACCGTCAGTTCGCGCTCATCTTCACCGCGTGGACGAAATTCAAGAATATCCCCTTCGATATTCCAGTCGGCACGGCCAAAATCGAGCTGTTCGACGAGTGTTCGGCGCGGCGAGATGATAACGCCCTGCCCCTCATTCAGCGTCACGCGCGTTTCATCTTGCAGAACCCCTTGGCCGATAATGCCCGACGGTGCCGTCGTCACCCGCGCATTTCCGTCATCACCGCCCTCCTCAAGAATAAAGACCTGACCCAGCCGATCGCCTGAACTGCGATCCTCGGTCCAGAAGATCCGCCGCCCAATCTGGGCGAACTTCCCCTCCTGGAAGGCAGCCTCAAAGGAGGATTGCTGAACACGGTCGACCGTTGCGCGATAATCGTACCGCCCGAGCGGCTGAAGAAAGCCCATGAGGATAAGGCTCACCACGCAAAGAAAACCCGATATCCACATGAACGGTCTGACAACCTGAAAGAGCGACATCCCCGCCGCCAGCGAGGCGGAGAGCTCGCCAGTGCGGCTAATCCGGTCAACCGTAATCATAACGCCAAGGAACAGTGCAACGGGGATAGCGAGCCCCAGATAATAGGGAATCAAATTCAGCAACATGCGCGCCGCGGCACCCATCGTATCCGACGCATTCGAAACAAGTTCGAAGATACGTAAGAGACGCTCCAGGAGTAAGACGCCGAGGGCGAGGCCCGTCAAACCGACTACAACCTGAACACACTGTTTCAGAAGATAAATATCCAGCCGGCGCATTACTGTCTTTTCATATGCGGTACGTTTTTTTGCCGTGATAAACCGCCCATATCATTATGGCTACCGCAGCATTGTCTAAAGGAGACGAGGGATCAAATGATCAGGACAGGTCTGAATTCTATTCTTACACTGAGCGTGATCGGCGCCCTTTGCCTGACGCCCATAGCTGCCGCCGATTCCGATGAGACCGTTTCTGCGGCCGCAGCTCTTGATCTGAGGCCGGGCGACGAAGCCGACATGTGCGATCCGGCAACGCCGCAAATCCGGGCGACCGTCAATAACGTCACCGCCGAAGGCATCCTCCTTGTGGAGGTTTACAGCGATGACGCGAGCAATTTCCTCGAGAAAGAAGCGCGCCTGCGCCGAGCACGCGTTGCAGCGGAAGACGGCACACAGGTCGTCTGTCTCAATATCGACGGTCCGGGACGATATGCGGTCGCGTCCTATCACGATATCGATGGTGACCGGAAACTCGACAAGAAATGGAACCGGCTTCCTAAGGAACCGTTTGCCCTGTCCACAAATCCGCGGCTGAAGCTTCGCAAACCGCGCTTTGAAGAGGCCGCCTTTGATGCGGGCGAAACCGGTGCGGACATTGTGCTTAATCTTCGCGATTAGGGGCGAATAGCGATCAGTTTAGGCGTGTTGAAAGGGCAACGCACGAAAACGTGCTGCAGCCTGTCGCACGTCTGATGCAGGACTTTTTGAAAAGAACGCTATATACAAGCGCGTCGAATAGCCGTCACACGCGCGAAGCAGGTCCCCTCATGTTTCTCAGCTTTACTGCTTGGAAGAACCAGAAATACCTCCTCAACCGGATGGGTATCCCGGAGTTAAACCGGGCTTATTTCAGCTATCCGGGCGTCCAGATCTATCTTTCGCTCGCTTTAATAGCGCTCGGCGCTGCTGTCTGGTTTGGCGGCAATCCACTCGCTCTGGCGTTTGCCTTTGGCTCTGCGGTCATTGGCCACCCGGTTATCTGGTACATCACCCACCGCTGGATCCTGCATTCTAAGATTTTGATGCGCTTTAAAGCCACCGCCGGCCTATGGAAGCGAACCCATTACGACCATCACCAGCGCCCGAACGAACTCGGCGTTCTTTTCGGCGGGCTTCACACAACGCTCCCCCCGATCGCCCTGATCTACGGGCCGATCGGTTTCTGGATCGCCGGTCCCGGCGGCGCTGCGCTCGCAATAGCTTCGGGCATCGGCATGACGATGTTCTATGAATACGTTCATTGCATCCAGCATCTCGGTTTTATGCCCAAGGAAACGAACTGGCTTGGCCGACAGCTTGCCCATGTGAAGCGGGCGCATCTTCTGCACCACTTCCATGATGAAAGCGGCAACTACTCCATCACAGCGTTCTGGTTTGATGGCTTGATGGGCACCTATTATCCGGACGCAACGGCCCGGACCCGCAGCGCCACGGCTAGAAATCTCGGCTACACCGAGACAGTGGCTGAGCAGTTCCCATGGGTGCGCGACGCAACCCGTGACGCGGAGCGTCGCGAGGCCGAACGCGCGAACGCCGTGGGATCGGGTTCGCAAACGCCGGCTTGAGGCCATTGACGGTCCCGGCTAAAGACCCGGGTCATGTCCGATGGAATAGTTGTTGTTGAAGCCACGTCGCCGGAGGCGATGAAAGCCTTCATTGAGTTGCCCTATCGTCTGTATCGCGAGGACCCTGCGTGGCGACCGCCTCTGCGTCTTCTCGAAAGAGACAAGTTCGATCCGAAAAAGAACCCCGGCCTCGCCCATTTGGAGGTCGCTTTCTGGCTCGCAAAACTCGGCGACACAATCGTCGGACGCTGCGCCAGCATCATCAATAAGTTTCATTTGGAGAAGTATCAGGACAGTCAGGGTCATTTCGGGTTTTTGGACACCGATAAAGCCCACCCCGGCGCACAGCCGGCTTTGATGAAGGCCGCCGAAGAGTGGTTGCGCACGCGCGGCATGACGGACATCTGCGGGCCTTTCAATTTCTCGGTCAACGAAGAATGCGGCATGCTTATCGATGGGTTCGACACGCCCAATTACATGCTGATGCCTCACGGCCGCCCGGACTATCCGGCAACCATGGAAACCCTTGGATACGAAAAGGCGATGGATGCCTATGCCTATCTCGGCAACACCGTTGATGGCTATCCGCGACCAAAAATCGTGCCGACCATGGTGAGCTATGTGGAGCGCAGCGAAAAACTGTCAGTCCGCCCGATGCACAAAGGCAAATTCGAAGAAGAGATCGCCCTTGCCATGGACATCTTCAACGATGCATGGGGCAACAATTGGAACTATGTGCCCTTCTCTGATGCCCAGGTCCAGCACATGGCCAAGGATCTCAGCTTTGTCATTGATCCTGATGGCTTTTGGTTCGGCGAGGTCGACGGCGTCGCTAAGGGCTTCATCCTGATGCTGCCGAACATCAATGAAGCGGCCCGTGACCTTGACGGACGTCTCTTTCCCTTCGGTTGGGCGAAATTCCTATGGCGACTAAAAGTTTCGAAGGTCCGATCGGCTCGGATTCCGCTGAACGGCATCCGCCAAGATATTCAGAAAACGCGAACCGGAACGGCGCTTATGCTGGCCCTTCATGAGACCTGTTACGCCGCTATGCGTCCCCACAAAGTGCACGATGTTGAGATGGGCTGGGTACTGGAAACCAACAAAGATGTGCAAAATATGATCGAACTCTCCGCCGCGCGGGTCTACAAAACGTACAGATTTTACAAAAAGCCGCTCTAGTGTCATGTCGGACGCCAGGGCTCTACTCTGGAGACGTGTGTGACCTCCGTTCTGATCCTCGCCGGAAGCCGGCCTGAACCCTGTCCTGTTTGTGTCGAAACGGGCGTTGAAACCAAAGCCATCGTTCCTATTCAGGGTGTTCGCATGATTGACCACATGCTCCGTGCCTTGCGGGACTGTCCGTCGCTAACCGGCGATATCTGGATCAGCGGGCACCATCCGGATAAGTTGAGCGCCGGCGCCCCCGAGGATCTGCGATCGTTTTTGCCGCGCGTTCAAGCCACGCCCGATGAGATTGGGCCGGCCCATGCGGCCCTATCAGCTTTGAATGCCGGTGCCAGCTGCCCGCTCTTGATCACGACATGCGATCATCCGCTGCTCACACCGCAAATGATTGACGCCCTCTTGAAAGGCGCAGAGGCAAGCGGCTGCGATTTTGCGGTGGGCCTTGCCCCTAAGGAACTTGTCCAGTCGGCCTATCCCGAGACCGAGCGCACCTATCTCAACCTTGCCGGCGAGGGCTATTCCGGCTGCAACCTCTTTCTTGTGCGCACGCCGGAGGGCCGCCGAGCCCTCGAGTTTTGGCGCGACGTTGCCCACGACCGAAAGAACCCGTTGAAGATCGCGCGCCGCTTCGGCTTTCGCTCACTCGTTCGAATGTTCACGGGCCAGCTCAACCTCGCCGAAGCGTTCGCCCACGGTTCAAAACGCATCGGCGCAAAGCTCTCGCCCATTGTCATTCCCTTCGCCGAAGCGGCGATTGATGTTGACAAACCCGCCGACCTTGCGCTCGTTCGCCGGATTATGAAGCGCGCGAGCTAATCAGTATGGCAAGGGATAGCGGGGCCAGCACCGGCCGCCGCATCGTTAAAAACACCGGCCTCATGTTCGGCGGGAAAGGCACGGGCGCCGTCCTGAATGTGCTGGTCTTGGTCGTCGTCGGGCGCGCCCTGTCACCAGAGTTGGTCGGCGCACTCTTTCTCATCCACGCAACAATGTTGCTGATCGCCGAACTTGGCAGCTTTAAGTCTTGGCAGGCGCTGATCAAATTTGGCGTCAAGCACCTCTCCACGGGTGATCATGCCGGACTTCATAAGCTGTTGAGATTCTCCATGGGTCTCGACGCCCTCATGGCGCTGATCGCCTTCCTCGTCGCTGAGACTTTTCTCTGGTTTGGGTATGAGCTGATCGGCCTCGACATATCCCAGCGATCCGTCGCCATGGCGTATTGCACAGTGATTCTGCTGCGCCAGAAATCCGCCTCAACGGGCGTGCTTCGTTTGCTCGATCGATTTGACCTGCTCGCAGGCCATGCTGTTGTCATGCCAGCAGCGCGCCTGATCGGCTCGCTCATTGTCGCCCAGTCGGGGGGTGGCCTCATTCAGTTCGTCGCGGTCTGGTATGCCGCAGCCCTGCTCGATTACATTGTTCTGTGGGCTTTCGCTCTTCGCGAACTAAACCGATCTGGCCAGTTGAGTGGCCTGTTTTCACGGCCCCCCACCCTGTCATCGCCCGAGCCCGGGCTTTGGAGCTTTTCGTGGACCGCAAATATTGATTCCAGTATTGCCGTCGCAAAGCAGGAATTGCCGGTGCTCCTCGCCGGCGGCGTCCTCGGCCCGGCCTATGCGGCCATCTTCAAGGTCGCGGTGCAGATTGCGAGCGTGCTCGTGAAAGGGACGCAGCAGCTTGATGAAGTGATCTATCCCGAACTTGCCCAGCTCGTTAACGATGGCAAAGCCCGCCAGATCTGGCCGTTGATCATAAGGGCGGGCATGATCCTAGTCGCAATCGCCCTCGCCGTCGGAGCCATCGTTGCAGCCCTCGGACCGGACGTCCTGTCCTGGGCGCTGAAGACCGACTATCGGCTGAGCGCCGGCCTTGCCATGCTCCTCCTCCTCGCCGGCGCCATCTCAGCAGCCTACGCGCCCCTTCTCCCCACACTTTATGCCGCTGGACGGCCAGACCAAGCGATGCTCGCCCGCGGCGCTGGCGTCGCTATCCTCCTTGTCCTGTTCGTGGTGCTGGCGAACACCCTAGGGCCAAATGGGCCTGGGTACGCGTTCATCATTGGCGACCTTGTCGCCCTCATCCTCGCCGCATGGCTCACCCAGCGCGCGCTAAACCGACATATTTCGGTCGACCCAGAAACCTCCTGAGGACCTGCACGCATGCCTGGTACGGCCATATTCGATCTCGATAAGACGATCACCCAACGCGGCACATGGAGCCGCTTTGTCCGCTTCGCCGTGAATGATGACGCCCGGTTCTGGCGCGGCTTGCCGGCAGTGGGCGCAACGGCGCTCGCCTATAAGCTCAAACTTACAACGCGCGGCGCCGTGAAAGAGAAAGCCATCGACGTCTTTCTTGCCGGGCAACACAAAGACGCGCTCGGCGAGCAGGCCGACGCCTTCGTCGCCCGGGAGATCGAGACGGGCCTTCGCCCGGGCGCCCTGACCGTGATCGATGCGCATAAGCGATCCGGCGACCGACTCATCATTGCAAGCGCTGCCGTTGATCTGATTGTGTCGCGTATGGCTAACGCGCTGGGCTTTGATGAGATTATCTGTACCCGGCTCAGCTGGGACGGCGCCGGCCGCCTCGCATCTAAGCTCAACGGCGAAAACTGCTATGGCGCAGAGAAGCTTCGCCGCGTTTCAGAGCTTGCTGGCGACCACGGCTTCGACACGCCAACCATGTTTTACTCCGACCACGTCACCGACTTGCCTTGCCTGTTATGGGCGGACCGCGGCGTCGCGGTGAACCCCCACCCGCCCCTGCGCAAGGCAGCCATCGCGCACCAGCTCGAGATCGCTGATTGGGACGGTTAGTCGGCGCAGCGCCTGCGAAGGGCCGACATTAACCGGTCGCCCAGCTCGGGGCCTTGAAGCGGATAGAGAAACGGCTCAATCAGTTCGAGTTCCATCAAAAGGAGCCTCTCGCCAACCCGCAGCATATCGACGCGGGCGTAGAGCGGAGCGGTGTCCAGCGCGTCGAGGATGCCACGTGCAGCTGCGCGCTCATCCGCCGCCGCATGGTAGACATGTTCGGTCCCGCCATAGGTCGACTGGATGCGATAATCACCGGCCGCCGCCCGCTTCACCAAGGCATGGGAATAGGCCCCGTCGATAAAGACAAAGCTGATCTCGCCCTCGGTGAGGATACTCTCCAAAAATGGCTGCGCCATCATCGGGTGCGATAGAGCGGGCACCGGCTCACCGCGGCGAAGACGAACCTGTCCGTCCGCCCCGGCCCCGACCTGTCGCTTGAGAACCAAATCATCGGTGGTGAGCACCTCAAAGGCTGCGTGCACGGCGTCTGGGTTTGGTCGGTCAAGCCAGACCGTGGGGATCAATTGCGCGCCCCGCGCCTCAAGCTCCTTCAGATAGCGCTTATGCCCATTCCAGCGAACCAGGCCCGGTGGATTGAAAAGGCGGGTCTTTTGGCTGATAGCCCCGAGCGTTTGATGGAATTCGTCCGCCCTGTCCCAATAGTCCCAGGTCGTTCCTATTATGACAGCATCAAAAACGGGCCAGTCCGCCGACGGGTCATCCCAGGAAACAGCGGTCACGACATCGTCTCCCGAGGCCTTCTGTAAGGCATCCATCATCTGATCGTGCTCATAGGCATCGACCCGGCGATCCGGGCTTCCCGGCAAAGTGACGCGTGAGGCGAGATAGGCAAAACGCATGGGCTGCGATCTACCGGCCTCTAAGGCTTGCGTCCAGCGCAGCGCTCTGGCAATCGCGGCGAGTTAATGCTCCGGAAAGGCCCGCCATGACTGACACCCGCTACGATGTTGTTGCGCTCGGAAATGCGATTGTCGATGTGATCGCGCCTGTTAGCGAGGCCTTCATCGATGAGTGGAGCATCGTCCGCGACAGTATGAGCCTGATCGACGAGGCTCGCGCCGAAGAGTTGACCCGCGCAGCCGATGGCCAGGAGCTGTCCGGCGGATCCGCGGCCAACACAGCGGCGGGCGTGGCGAGTTTCGGCGGCCGCGCCGCTTATGCCGGGAAAGTCGCCAATGATCGCCTTGGCGACGTCTTCAAGGCCGACATGGCAGCGACTGGCATTGCATTCGATACACCGCCGCTGGAAGGCGGCCCGGCAACGGCCCGGTCCATCATCTTCGTCACGCCGGGCGGGGCGCGTAGTATGAATACCTATCTCGGCGCCTCGGTCTTGTTTTCACCGCAAGATATCGATGCTGATGTCATTCGTGCTGGCGGCATTCTCTATATGGAGGGGTACCTGTTTGATCGGGAGGACGCCAAAGCCGCCTTCGTCCATGCCGCAGAGATTGCTGCGGCAGCCGGGCGCAAAACGTCCGTCACCTTGTCGGACAAATTTTGCGTCGACCGCCACCGCGAGAGCTTCCTACACCTCATCCGCAACCATATCGATATCTTGTTTGCCAACGAAGCGGAGCTCTTGTCCCTCTACGAAACAGACAATCTCGACGCCGCAATCACGCAGCTGCGCGCCGACAGCCCCTTGGCAGCGGTGACCCGCGGCGCGGGTGGATCGGTGCTGATCGGCGAAGGCGAACCAATGGCCGTTCCGGCTGAACCCATCGACTTTGTCGTCGACACAACCGGGGCCGGAGACCAGTATGCGGCTGGCGTGCTCGCTGGCTTGTCGCGGGGATTGCCGCTCGCGAGCTGTGCCCGCCTCGGCCACATCGCCGCAAAAGAGGTGATCAGCCATTATGGCCCGCGCCCGGAAACGCCCTATTCCGGCCTCGCGGAAGCTGCCGAGATCATCCTTGAGCCGGCCAGATGAAGCCGAGCCCCTCTAGGAGACTTTTCGTTTCATAGAGCGGCAAGCCAACGACGGCGCTATAGCTTCCGTTTATCCTGACGATGAAAGCCCCGGCGCGCCCTTGGATCGCATAGCCACCCGCCTTCCCGATCGGCTCACCGCTCGCGACATAAGTCGAGATTTCTGTGTCCACCAGGCGTTTGAACTGGACGCGGCTCAGCACCGCGCGGACAGCTTGCCGGCCGTTCGGCGCACGCACCGCGAGGCCGGTGAGCACCTGGTG
>JBCAWP010000046.1:0-12620 GCA_038534535.1 Pseudomonadota bacterium | reverse complement strand
CGATGAAGAAACGGATCGTGTTTGCCGAAGGGGAAGAGCCGGCCGTTATTCGTGCCGCCATGAGCTTCAAGATTCAGGGGCTGGGGGAGCCGATCCTGATCGGCCGGAAAGAACGTGTCCATGCGGCAATGGAGCAGATGGGCGTTCCGGACGATACGCTGGAGATCATCAATGCGCGGCTTTCGGACAAGAATCCTGAGTATACGGACTATCTGTATAGGAAGCTTCAGCGCAAAGGGTATCTGAAGCGAGACGCGCAGCGGCTCGTCAATCAAGACAGAAACGTGTTTGGCTGCTGCATGCTGGCGCTTGGCGATGCCGATGGCATGGTCACGGGCCTCACGCGTAACTATGATGTGGCCCTTAGGGACGCTCGTCTCGTTCTCGATCCCATCCCTGGCCAGCCCGTGATCGGCATGTCGATGGTGATTGGACGGGAGCAAACGATCTTCATCACCGATACAAGCGTTGTGGAATTGCCAAGTGCGGAACAATTGGCGGCCTTCTCAATCGAAGCGGCCTGTGCGGCGCGCCGTCTCGGCTTTAAACCGCGCGTCGCGTTTCTCTCTTACTCGACCTTCGGCAATCCGATGGGAGAGCGCTCTGAAAAAGTGCGCGAAGCCGTCGCGCTTCTCGACGCACGTAAAGATATTGATTTCGAGTATGAAGGTGACATCGCGGCCGATGTGGCTTTGAGTGAAACACACCGGCTCGCATATCCGTTTACGCGGCTTTCAGGGCCGGCGAACGTCCTGGTGATGCCGGCGATCCACTCCGCCTCGATTTCGACGAAGCTGCTCGATTCAATCGGCGGAGTCACGGTCGTCGGGCCGATGCTACTCGGATTGCAGAAGCCCGTTCAGATCGCCTCTTTCGGGGCGTCGGTCTCCGACATTGTCACGCTCGCAACCCTGGCGGCCTATGACGTTGACGGTGTGATGGGCGGTGTGCGCGTTACTTAGAGGTCGGCGCGCCGCATAAGGCGCCGGTCGTGAAGGGGTGTGCTCGTGCGGACCGCCATGCAAGGCGTAGGCGGGGCCATATAGCGTCAAGCATTCGCCCCCATGACGCAAAAAAAAACGGCACGCTTTTCAGCGTGCCGCTAGAGGTATGATGGAACTTTTTTGCCGGCTTTGTCGCACTAGCCGGCGATTTTGCGCACATAGTCGAGATCATCCTTCTTGCGCTCGCGCTTGCGCGCCGGCTGGAAGGCGAGTTTCGCGTGTTCCTTGCAGTACGGACCGCATTCAGCTTTTCGCCCGCAGAAGGCAAAGGCAGGATCTGCCGGGTCGCCGATCGGCCATTTGCACATGTTATCCCGGATCGTCAGAATGGTGGCTGCTTGGCCGTTGGCCACCGCCAAAGGAGGCAGAGCGACCATGGCGGCTTTCTCGGCTGCGGTGAGGCCGGCTTCGCGGGAAGCTGCGGCAGCAGCGTCCCCTGCGCGGGCTGGTTGTGTCCGGCTGACCTGCGGCTTTGGACGAGCCAGGCGCGGCGGGCGTTTCACAGGGCGGGACGGTGTCGCGCGGCCGGACAGTCCGAGGCGGTGAACCTTACCGATCACAGCATTGCGTGTGACGCCGCCGAGTTGTTTCGCGATCTGGCTCGCGCTGTGGCCTTCTGCCCAGAGTTTCTTAAGCACCTCTACGCGGTCTTCGGTCCATGCCATGACATGTTCTCCTGCACGTGCGCGGGACTATCCCGCCACCCCAATATCTAGTGGTGAGCCATCGGCGTCAGCCACCCCTAACGCTAGATATCGTATCTATTGCGGAATGAAACACAACATGGAGGATTACTTGTCCACAGAAGATTCTATATCTTGTGCCTAGGAGAGGTTCATTCTCCTGCTCGCCAAGCGTGTGGATTGCCTCTAAATAGGCCGCATGGATGATACGTTTCTTCCGACGGAGCCTGCCGAACCGCTCGCTGAACAAAGCGCGTCTAACGTCCCGCCGGTGGTCCGCAATTATGGCCCAATCAACAGCCTTGGCCTCTGGACACTCTATAAGCGCGAGGTCGGCCGGTTCTTAAGTGTTTGGAAGCAAACCTTGCTTGCCCCGATCATCCAGACTTTGCTGTTTATGACCGTGTTTCAGCTTGCGTTTGGGAACCGCGGAAATCTCAGTGGCGACTTTGAAGGCCTTGCCTATGGTGATTTTTTAGCGCCGGGCCTTCTTGTCATGGCGATCTTGCAGAATGCCTTCGCCAATTCGTCATCTTCGCTCGTCATCTCGAAAGTGCAGGGGAGCCATGTTGACTTCCTGATGCCGCCCTTATCACCGCTTGAACTGACCGTCGGCTTCATTGCTGGCGCGGCTACCCGGGGATTGCTTGTCGCCCTCGTTGCCGGGATCGCAATCCATCTGTCGCCGCTTGCAGACCTGCCCTTGCGCGCGCCACTCGCAATCATCTGGTTCGGCCTCTGCGCCGCGATTATTCTTGCGGCGCTTGGCGCGATGGGGGGGATCTGGGCGGATAAGTTCGACAATCTCGCGACGATTACGAACTTTGTCATTGTGCCGCTGACCTTTCTCTCCGGCACGTTCTACGACATCAAAGTCTTGTCCGAACCCTTCCTCACGGTGGCTTATCTGGACCCGTTCTTTTACCTGATCGACGGGTTTCGGTATGGCTTCTTGGAAGCGAATAACTCTGATTTGCTGATCGGTGGGCTCGTTTCATTTGTGCTTGCGCTTGCGAGCAGTTTGGGGGTCTGGTGGATGTTTAAGACGGGGTACAAACTGAAAGCCTAGTCGCAGGCCCGATCAGGCCCGCAGCGAAAGCGAGCAGAGGCGATGGTCACAACCCACGAGACGGCCTCCAACCATGGGCGGACAGGGCCGCTCACAGATATCCGCGTCGTTGAGCTAGGCCAACTCGTCGCCGGGCCTTTCTGCGGGCAATTGCTGGCCGATATGGGGGCAGACGTCATCAAGGTGGAGCCGCCCGGTAGGGGCGATCCACTTCGTCAATGGGGCCGCGGCGATGACCCACTTTGGTGGTCTGTGTGCGCGCGGAACAAAAGATGCGTGACGGCCGATTTGCGTCAGGCCGAGGGTCAAGCGCTCGTCCGGCGTCTCATCTCGAGGGCCGATATCCTCATTGAGAATTTCCGTCCCGGAACTCTGGAACGCTGGGGGCTTGGCTGGGACACGCTGTCTACAGAAAACCCAGGTCTGATCATGGTCCGGGTCTCGGGGTACGGTCAAACCGGCCCTTATGCCCACAAGGCTGGCTACGCGTCCGTTGGAGAAGCGATGGGGGGCATGCGCCACCTTTGCGGTGAGCCAGACCGTCCGGCAAGCCGGGCAGGATTGTCGCTCGGGGACACGCTCGCAGCGACCTATGCCTGTAATGGTGCGCTGGCGGCCCTGTATCACCGTGCGCAAACGGGGCGCGGTCAGGTGATCGATGCGTCGATCTTTGAAAGCGTCCTGAATGTCATGGAATCAACGATCTCGGAATATGCGATCAATGGCCATATCCGAGGCCGGTCGGGATCTGCGCTTCCCAAGGTCGCGCCCTCAAATGTTTATCCCTGTTCGGACGGTGACTTCATCATTGCCGCCAATCAGGACACCGTGTTCAAGCGACTGTGCGAGGCGATGGAACGCCCGGACTTAGCCGAAGACCGACGCTTTGCCACACATACGGCGCGTGGTGACCACCAAGCCGAACTTGATGCGCTGATTGGGGCTTGGACCCAGGCGATGTCCGTCGCCGAGGTCGCAGCATTGATGGATGAACATGGGGTGCCGGCGGGCAAGATTTACCGCGCCCCCGAAATGCTGGACGATCCGCATTTTGCCGCGCGCGAGGCGATCGTTGATGTGCCGGACGCCCGCTGGGGACATGTCAAAATGCAGAACACATTTCCAAAGTTCTCAGAAACACAGGGCGAAATTAGATGGGCCGGACCGCTCCTTGGTGAACACAACGACGAGGTCTATGGCGGACTTTTGGATCTCACCGCCGAAGATATCGAGAAGCTGAAATCCTCCGGGGTCATCTAAGACTGTCCGGGGATTAGAGAAGCTCCGTTGCGGTCTCTTTTAGGAATGCCGCAACGGCGTGAAACCGATCGCTGAGGGGGGACTGCCGGCGCCAAATCAATGAGATTGTTCGCCGCGCGATTGGGTGATCGATCAGCCGGACGCTGATGTCGGGATCGCGCCGGGCTTCATTGCGAACATATAACCGAGGCAATACGGCGATGCCGGCACCCATGATGGCCATTTGGCGTGTCGCATCGAGACTCGTACCCTGATACTCCGCGCTGACATGGGCGCCGGCCTCCTGGGCGACTTCCTTAATCAGCTGGCTGAGGCGATGGCCGGGTCCGAGGGTGAGCAAGGCCGAATCCTTTAAGTCGGTGAGGGCCACCGGGTCGCTCGATTGGGCGAGGGTGTGGTCCGGTGCGGCGCAGGCCCAGAGGTCTTCTTCAAATAGGTCTTCAGACGTGCGGCCAGGATGGTCCTCTGGCGTCGAGATGATGAGGTCGAACTCTCCGCTCGTCAAATGCCGTTCGAGGTCGACCGTGTTTTCCTCTCGCACGGCGAGGCGAAGGTCCGGAAACTCTGCATGCAGGCGTTTGGTGGCGGTCGGCAACAGATAAGGTCCAATGGATGGGAGCACGCCAAGCCTTAGGCGGCCCGTCAGCGTGGCCCCTGGATCGCGCGCGATCGCCTTTAGATCCTCAACGTCGCGAAGAACGAGCCTTGCGCGCCTCACGATTTCAGCGCCGAGCGGTGTCATCATAGCGCCCTGGCGCCCCCGTTCAATCAAGGGCTGGCCAAGTTCAGCTTCTATTTCGGCTACCTGTGCTGAGAGGCTCGGCTGGCTTACATGGAGACGTTTGGCGGCGTCGCCAAACCGTCCGGTATCAGCAATGGCGACAAGATATTGCAACTGGCGGAGGGTCGGACGCACTTCGATAGCCTTAACTTATGGAACCTGTAACACTTTTTGATTTGAATTATGAGCCAGGCATACAATTTCTAGTGAGTTGGCAACGAAAGTGTCGAAGTTTTTCGCGGCAGTGACGTATCAAGGGATACGCCAGTGGCGTTGGCTTGTGTTTGAAGCTGAATTCGATGTGAGGAGTGTATGAGCGTGGCAGGATCGCAAACCAGGCTCTCTATGACAGAGATGGCGCGCCTTATCCTTAAGGTGCTCGCACCGGAATCCAGCTTTTACTGGTTGGCGATCGTCTATGGCATCGGGATCAGTCTCCTGTCTCTGGCAACGCCGATATCGGTTCAAATGCTGATCAATACCGTCGCAAACACGGCACTGACGGCGCCGCTCGTCCTGTTGTCTGCGACCTTGTTCGGATTGCTTCTCATCTGGGCGCTTCTGAATGCCCTGCGGATCCATTTGATGGAGCTCTTCGGCCGGCGCTTCTACGCGCGGATGGTGGCCGAGATTGCGGTCCGATCTGTCTATGCGCAGAATCCCTTCTTCACAGATTCCTCTCGGCTGGCGCTCTTTAATCGATACTTCGATATCGTGGTGATCCAGAAGACCATTCCGCCTTTGTTTATCGGCGGCTTCACGATCCTTCTGCAAGCCGCGGTCGGCTTTATCTTGGTGTCGCTTTACCACCCGCTCTTCCTTGTCTTCAACCTTGTGCTGATCGGTCTCATTTGGGCGATTTGGGCGCTGCTCGGCGCGACTGCGGTCCGCAGTGCGCTCGACCTATCCCATTCGAAGCACGAAACGGCAGCCTGGCTTGAGAATCTCGGCAGTTCAAATGGGTTCTTCAAATCCCAGAAGCGCATCGATTTTGCCCTAGACCGGACGGATGCGCAGACGCGGGCTTATATCGATAATCACCGCCGTCACTTCCGTCGGCATTTCACACAGAGCTTATCGTTTTTGATCCTCTATGCCGCGGCAAGCGCGATGCTTTTGGGGCTTGGCGGTTGGCTCGTCATCCAGGGGCAGCTCACGCTCGGTCAGCTTGTTGCGGCAGAGCTAGTGCTGTCGGCAGCTTTCTTCGGCATCTCCCAGTTTGGCACCTATCTGATGTATTTTTACGATCTCTGTGCGGCGGTCGAAGAACTCTCACTTTTCTACGGCGTCGAGCAGGAACAGCCCATGGGGGATGACCCTGTGGCCGGCGTTGACCACTCCATCATATTCCACGAAGCGCGCGGTGAGGCGCGGCGGCATGATGTGGTTCTGGACCTGGAAGTTCCGAGCGGCGCAACCGTCATGGCGGCGGCCTCCAATCATGGCGTCCAACGTCTCTTTACGAACTTCTTGAAACGCCACGTTATTCCGGCCGGGGGATACATTACGTTCGGTGGTGTCGAGCTCATGGAACTTGATGTGCAGCGGCTTCGCCAGGATGTCTTTGTGCTTGATCGCTCCAGCTTCGTTGAAATGACGATCCGCGAGTACCTCCAGTTCTCGGGCGACGATGACGTTTCGCAGCACATGATCTCGGTCCTCGAAACGGTTGGTCTGACGCCTGTAATTGCTGATTTGGACGAAGGTCTCGATACGGCGATCGCCGCCACGGGTTGGCCGCTATCTACGACGGAGACCATGCAGCTTAAGCTCGCAAGTGCTCTATTGTCTCGTCCGCGTGTCCTGATCCTCAATCAGCTCTTCGACCTGCTAGACGAGGATCATCTTGCGGCTGCCATTGCCTATCTCCGCGACGGTTCGGACACGACCGTTATCTATTTCTCAAACCGTCGTGCCGATCTTGGCTGTGATACCTTTGTGTATCTTGAGAATGATGAGCAGCGTTTCTTCGAAACGTTTGATGATTTCTGCCTTGCGGCCCATGGCCGTCGGCCTCGTCGGCCGGCTGGGCCCCGGTCGGCGCCGCAGGTCAATATAGTCGGAGAGTAAAAGGCCATGCCGTTTCGCCAACAGCATATTAGCCACTTCACGACATTGGCGGAGGTTCGCACGCCGCGCGTGATCCGCGCCGTTTCCGTGCTTCTACTCCTGTCGATCATCGGCGCGGTCGTTTTCCTGATCTACGCGCCATGGGTCCAGACAACCGCCGGGCCTGGCGTCGTGACGGCCCTCAACCCAAGCGATCGCCAGCAGGACATAAATGCGCTTGTCGCCGGGCGGATCGAGGAGTGGTATGTGCGCGATGGAAGCGCGGTTAAGCAGGGGGATCCGATTGTTCGGATCGTCGACAATGATCCCCAACTCATCGAGCGCCTAGGGGCTGAGCGTCAACAAGTTCAGATTCAATTGCGCGCCGCGGAGACGGGCCTTGCGACCGCTCAACTGGATCTCGATCGCATGCGTGACCTTTTTGAAGGCGGTCTCGCTGCGCGCCGGGATTATGAGCAGGCCCAGATCCGCGTGGAGGAATTTCGGGCGCGACGGGCAGAAGCGGCGGCCAATCTCAATCGCGTCGAAGTGAACCTGTCGCGCCAATCCGCGCAGACGGTGGCCGCACCGCGTGACGGTGTAATTCTGAGCGTGAATGCGGGCGATGTGGCGACCTACGTCAATGCCGGCCAGATTCTTGCAACCTTTGTCCCGGAGACGCCAGAGCGTGTTGTCGAGATTTTTGTGGATGGACGCGACGTGGGACTTGTTCAGATTGGCGCAAAAGCGCGCGTGCAGTTTGAGGGCTGGCCGGCTGTACAGTTTAGCGGCTGGCCATCGGTTGCCGTCGGAACGTTCGGCGGTGTGGTGACCGCCGTCGACCCTTCTGCCCAACCAAACGGTAGGTTCCGCGTGCTGATCGCGGAGGATCTGGATGCCGAGCATCCGTGGCCGGATGAGCGCTATGCGCGGATCGGTGCATCGGTTCGCTCCTGGATATTGTTGGAGACGGTTTCTGTTGGTTATGAGCTTTGGCGGCAGCTCAACAACTTCCCGCCGGCGCTTCCCAACCGAGCGCCAAACGCCGCGGAGTCGGGCGTCACCTGATGCGCGGGCCAGTGTTTGCGTGCCTTGTTGTTGGCCTCGCGGCGGTTGCCCATGGCCAGACGACAGAAGAACCGGCTGCGCCGATCGATCCGGCCGTCCTGCAGAATGTTCTGTTGCCGTCTGATATTCTGACGAGTTCGATCCGCCGTTTTCCAGATATTCTAGAGGCGCTGGCAAATGAGGCAGCGGCCCGCGGTGACCGGGTGGCGGCGGAAGGGGCGTTTGATCTCGTCTTTAATGCTGACGGTTTTGATCGGGTGACCGGGTTTTGGACCGGGAGCTATCTGAACACTGAGGTTCGGCAAAACCTACGTCCGCTCGGCGCGACTGTTTACGGCGGGTACCGGATTTCAGACGGCACATTCCCGATCTATGAGGATATCAACTTCACCAATACGGGCGGTGAGTTTAAGATCGGCGCGATCTTTTCGCTTCTGAGAGACCGTACGATCGATGCGCGCAGATTCAGGGTGGAGGATGCGCGGCTTGCTGCGTCCCAAGCCAATCTCGATGTGCTTCTCACGCAGGTCGGCGTCCAGCAAAAGGCTTTGAACGCCTATTGGCGCTACGTGGCCGCTGGTCGGGAACTCGACGTCTACCGTAATCTCTTGGAGATCGCCGAGGCGCGTGAAGCCGGCCTCGAAGAACAGGTACAGCGCGGGGCTATGCCCGAAATCTCTGTGACGGAGAACCAGCAGAATATTATCCGTCGTCAAATCCTGGTCGCTGAGTCTGAGCGCAATTTCGCCGTCGCGGCGAATGCCCTGTCTTTCTACTATCGCGATGGCTCGGGAAACCCGATCGTGCCGCCCATTGGGTCCATCCCATCGCTGGGTTTGCTCACACCGCTCGAAGACCTGGCCGCGGTTCTGAATGACCCGGTCAATCTGGCCCTCGCAGATCGCCCCGAACTCCGGAGCTTACGCGTTGCGATCGACCGGGCGCGGAATAAAGTGTCCTTGAGCGAGAATGATCTGAAGCCGGACTTAGACGTCAGTCTCGAAGTCTCTCGCGATGTTGGTGACGTTGCTGAAGGCGGCATTTCCCGAGACTCGACAGATACGATCGTGGGTTTCCGCTTCAGCCTACCCCTGCAGCGGCGAGAGGCTCGGGGGAAACTTCAGCGCGCCGAGGCGGAGTTGCGCGCCGCACGCCTCCGCGAACAGCGGCTCGAGGACCAAATCGAGATCGAGCTCAATAATATTCTCGTTAATCTTGGGACCGCGCTACGCCTCGCGTCACTTGCGGAAGGAGAGGTCGTTCAGTCTGAAACCATGGTCGAGGCCGAACGCCGCCGATTCAATCTCGGCGCAAGCGACTTCTTTCTGGTGAACGTCCGGGAGGAAACGGCGGCCGATGCGCGGATCAGGGCTATCAGAGCCGAATTGACCGGCCGGCTCGCGCGGACGAGTTATGACGCTGCGACACTGAACCTTGATGAGCTTGGTCTGACCTCGGCGACGCGCTAGCGCGCTTATGCTCCCGTCGAAAGACTCATGCTCGCACTGGATTTCTAAGGCCCGTCGTCTTACGAGTCTGTAAGTCGGGCGGGCACCATACTTCCAAGCACGCCTTGATCCAACACCGGACGTGGAGCAATGAGCGTGAGCATCAGAACAACCCATTTTTTCAGACTATTAACAAGTGCCTCCGCGGGAGCCCTTTTGATGGGGGCGGCTGGGTTTGCGGTTGCTGATGACGCACCAATCGTCTTGCCAGGCGCGCCGGGCGAGGATGTTCGGGAACTGTCGGCCGATGAAGCGGTCGAAATTGCGGAGTCGAGTTACTCGCCAGACGACGTCGTCTTCATGACGGAAATGATCCCTCACCACGCGCAAGCTGTGGAGATGGCTAATCTCGTCGAGGCGCGCTCTAACCATCCCGAAATCACGGATATTGCCGGCCGGATCAAGGCCTCTCAATCCGACGAGATTGAGTTCATGAAAGGCTGGCTGAGCGAGCGCGATCAGCCTGTTCCTGGCGCCGAAGATGGCGGGGACCATGGTGAACATGGTGGGCACGGCGCACACCACGGTATGGACGAAGCCGCCATGGCCAGAATGGGCATGGCAACGGGTGCACAGATGGCGACGCTCGCCGAGGTCGAGGGCGTCGAATTTGATCGCCTGTTCTTGACGCTGATGATCCGTCACCACCAAGGCGCGGTTCGCATGGTCGAAGACCTGCTCTTGAAGCCGGGCTCTGCTTACGACCCTGTTCTGTTCGATTTCACAAGCGACATCACGAATGATCAGACGGCCGAAATCGAGCGGATGATCGAAATTGCCGCCTCGCTCTCCGAGGATCCGCGCGCTGCGCTGAGTGCTGGCTTTCTGGACGCGGACGAAGCGATCATGAACCTCACAAAGGTCGCGTCGCTCACAAGACCTGCCGGTTTCTTTGACCCCGCCAATCCTGCCGGTTTGTCGCCGGCGCTGCCGAAGGGTGAGGACGACGACGAGGCCGAGGGAGAAGTGGAAACCGCCGAGGCTGAGCGTGATGAAGAGGACGAACAATCCCTCGAAGATACGCAGTGGGGTGAACGCGCCACCTTCCTTAGCTTCTCCAATACCGACATGGCCTTCTTTGACGATAAGATGATCGCCGGCAATTATCACGGCTTCAACATCTATGAGTTGGATGAGGCGGGTGTCCCATCATTGATCAGCTCCGTCGTTTGTCCTGGCGGGCAGGGCGATGTGTCTGTCGTTGGTGATCTTTTGATCATGTCGGTCGAACAGACCCGTGGCCGCGTTGACTGCGGTCTTCAGGGCATCAGTGAAGATGTGAGCGAGGACCGGTTCCGCGGCTTGCGTATTTTCGATATTTCCGATTTGGAGCGGCCGCGCCAGGTCGGCCAGGTTCAAACCTGCCGCGGATCGCACACCCATTCCGTCGTGGCGAGCGATGACGACCGGATCATTGTGTATAACTCCGGCACGGCAGGCGTACGCGACGAGCAAGAGCTTGATGGCTGTATTGGCGAGGTGCCAGGCGATAGCCGCACAGCGCTCTTCCGGATCGATGTGATCGAGATCCCGGTGGCGAGCCCCGGCGAGGCGCGCATCGTCGACAGTCCGGCCGTTTTTGCTGACCCCGAAACAGGACAGATTGCAGGACTTTGGGCCGGCGGCGACCATGGCGATGATACGCAAGAGACCTATCGGACAGACCAGTGCCACGACATCACGGTGTTCCCGGAACTGCAGATCGCGGCCGGGGCCTGCTCCGGAAATGGCATCATCTTCGATATTTCTGACCCGATGAAGCCGAAGCGCATCGACGATGTCGTCGATACGGGCTTCGCCTATTGGCACTCGGCAACGTTCAACAATGATGGCACGAAAGTCCTCTTCACGGACGAGTGGGGCGGGGGCGCCCGTCCGCGGTGCCGTGTCTCTGACCCAATCGATTGGGGCGCAGACGCAATTTACGACATTGTCGACGGCAAGCTTGAATTCCGCGGCTATTACAAGATGCCCGCGCCGCAATTGGAGCAGGAAAACTGCGTGGCCCATAACGGCTCCGTGGTGCCGGTGCCGGGCCGCGATATCTTCGTGCAGGCCTGGTACCAGGGCGGCATGTCGATCATGGACTTCACCGATTCTGAGAACCCGGTGGAGATTGCCTATTTCGACCGCGGGCCGGTCCACCCGGACCAGCTGGTGCTCGCCGGTTACTGGTCGACCTATTGGTATGACGGCAAGATCTACGGCACGGAGATAGCGCGCGGTATTGACGTATTCGCACTGGAGCCGAGCGACTATCTCACCGAGAACGAGATTGCCGCGGCGGCGCTCGCCGACCAAGGCACCGTGTTCAATCCGCAGCAGCAATTCCGTGTGAGCTGGCCGGCCGAACCGGTCGTGGCGAAAGCCTATGCCGACCAGATTGAGCGGGCCGGCGCAATGCCCGAGGAAGAGCTGACCGAGCTGCGCGACTTGATCTCGCGGGCCGAAGCCGAATTCTCCGACGACGGACGGTCGCGGTCAGTGGCCCGCGCGCTGAACGCCATGGCGAGAGACCTGGAAGATGCGACCGGGCCGTCTGCGCGCACGATGGCCGCGCTGTCCGAGACCCTGTCCGGTATGGCGGAGCGCCTGCGCTAGGCGTCGATTTCTCTCCCCATCCGCGCGCCTGCGGGTGGGGAGCATCTTCCCATTTTTCTGCCCGCAGCACGCATGCCCGGACCGGCGTTTGCCGTCCGGTGACCATGGATCGATCGCGCGCTTTGCCCCGCGCCGCCAAGGGCCTGTGCGGAGACGGCGGGCCGCCCCGTTGACTGAAAAAGTACGGTATTTGGCGTCGCCGCCATCTCCGCACGCCAACTGGGTTTCAGCCGATCTGTCGCAGCCATGGAGATATTACCTGGCATGAGCCGTCATCATGCGAGCGCACACGCCCGACGTGGCGGATAGCGTCTCCCGTGCCGTCGCCGGCCCCTCTTGAGAGCCTGGCGCTGCGATTCAGATCTGCCTGAGGTGGCCCCGGCTCGTTGCTCCGGCGCCGCCGGCCTGCCGCGGGGTGTCGTCCGTCAGTCCATCTGCTCCGTACCGGAACATTGGAGGGTGAGGGGTGACCGGATCATCCGTGCAGACACCAATGCCCAGCATCGATGACGGCACAGTTCAACCGGCCGAAGCCCTGGCCCCTGGCGCCTGGGGGTATAGACCCCGGGCGCGCCGCGACACGGACGGCAACCCTGA
>JBCAWP010000045.1:0-12630 GCA_038534535.1 Pseudomonadota bacterium | reverse complement strand
GCAGAAAAAGTGGTGAACCCTCCGAGCACCCCCGTCGCAAAGAAGAGCCGTAGACCAGATCCCGTCAAGTCGGACTTCAGAGCCAGCCACCCGACGAGCAGCCCCATCAGAAGACTTCCCGCCAGGTTTGCGGAAAACGTGCCCCAGGGCCAACCCGCCGGCGCAACACGCACCGCCGCGAGCCCTAGCCCGTGGCGAAGCGCAGCACCGATTGCACCGCCAGCCGCAACGAGAAATACGCCATTCATGCCCTGCTCTTACGCCGGCAAAGCATCGCCGGCCAGTCCTGAGGACAGGGCTGCGGCGGCAAAAACGCCTGGCACCGGCGCGGAGAATTCGGCCGTACCGCCGTTTGGATGCGGCAACACGAGCCGTTGTGCATGGAGCATCAGGCGCGCCGCCGACAAGACGCCGGAGCCATAGAGCGGATCACCAAGGATCGGGCAGCCCATATGGCGCATATGGGCCCGCAATTGGTGCATTCGGCCGCTTTTCGGGTGAAGCTCCATGAGCGCGGTCTCACCGGAACGCGAGAGGACCCGCCAATGCGTCAATGCCGGCTTATGCCCCGGCGCGTCGCTGACAATCACAGGCGGTTGGCCACGGACGCCCTTTAGCGCGAGCAGCGGCGCATGGATCTCTCCGGCCGCCTCGGACGGCAGGGGGCCGCGCACAAGGGCGAGATAGGTCTTTCGCACGCGGCGCTTTGCGAAACTGTCCGACAAGTTTGCCGCAGCAGGTTTTGTCAGGGCGGTGACGAGCACGCCCGATGTCCCGGTATCGAGCCGGTGGACGAGCCTCGGCCGTTTGCCATTTGATCGTGCGAAGGCCCAGAGGAGAAAATCGAGCGAGCGCCCCCGATTACCCCGTGTTTGGACGGCGAGCCCGGCTGGCTTGTTGAAGACGAGCAAAGCGTCGTCTTTATGTATGACCAGGTCACGCACAAAGGCGCGGTCTGCCTCCTTGATGTCAGGGATGGTTTGGTTTCGGGTCATGCCATGTCCTCGAACAGACGCGAGATCGTCCGCCGTGACATGTCCGACAGCGGACTTTTGGTTTCGCGGTAATGGGCGAGCGCAATACAGGCAATCGACAACGTCCATCCCATGCCGCGCAGCCACTCCGCCTCGGTCGCACCCAATGCCTCCCGGAATGCGGCGCGCGCGGGCCCATCGAAGATTGCCCAAGCGGGCTGCAGGTCGCAGGCACCATCGCCAATACCGGCAAGGCCGAAATCAATCACGCCGGCAAGTTCGCCATCTTCAACCAACAAATTGCCGGCGTGGAGATCCCCGTGGAGCCAAACCGCACGCGTCGGTTCAGGTGTGTCTAAGCTGCGCGCCCAGACGCGGCGGGCTGCCTTTGTATCGATCTCATCGGCCAAAGTCTCAAGCGCGGTACTGAACAGCGCACTGCGAGCCCTGAGCGCGGCGCCTCGATAATGGTTATCCGGCCCAGCCTCTAGACTATCCTCCGCGGGACGCGCTCTCTGGGCACGGATAAACTGTGCCAACGATACTGCTGTGCGCGCCGGCGCCGTCAACGCCGTCTCCGTCAGCGGCATTCCATCGATCCAGTGAAGGATCGACCAGGCGTGAGGATAGCCCTCTCCGGGAGCACCGAGCGCCACAAAGTGCGGCGCTTTCAGCGTATGGCCCTGCCAATGGGGCAAGATACGGCTTTCCCGTTCCGGCGTCCCGATGGCCCAAGTGACCTTGGGAAAGCGGAGTAACAGGTCATCCCCAAGGCGAAAGATATGATTGTCCGTTCCGGCCGACGGGAGCGCCGTCAGTGACCGATGCGCTAGGTGGCGAAACTGGTCCTGCACGAGCCGCTGCGCTTGTTCGACGGTGACATTCAGCGCCGCGGCGCACCGGTCGGTCATGATGACTTCGTTACGCGCAAGGCGGCCCACCGCTCGAGCCGGTCTCTGATCTGTGCTTCGCGTCCCTCACCTTTGGGATCATAAAAGACCTGTCGCGGGAGTTCGTCCGGGAAGTAGTTCTGACCGGAGAACCCGTCCTCCGTATCATGATCGTAGGCGTATCCTTCGCCATACCCCTCATCCTTCATGAGCTGCGTCGGCGCATTTAGAATGTGCTTGGGCGGCGTGAGCGACCCTGTCTCCCGGGCAGCGCGGCGCGCCGCCTTGTACGCCACATAGGCGGCATTGGATTTCGGCGCGGTCGCCAGGTGAATAACGGCTTGGGCGAGGGCAAGCTCGCCTTCGGGCGAGCCAAGACGTTCATAGGTGCGCGCCGCCTCCCCAGAGATCATCAAAGCCGTGGGGTCGGCCAGTCCAATATCCTCGGACGCCATCCGCACCAGCCGGCGCGCGAGAAACCGCGGATCCTCTCCGCCTTCCAGCATCCGCGCGAACCAGTAAAGCGCCGCGTCAGGATCAGACCCGCGCACGGCCTTATGCAGCGCTGAGATCAGATTATAGTGGCCGTCCCGGTCCTTGTCATAGCCGGGCGCGCGGCGTTGGAGCTGCTTGGCCAGGCTCTCGCGCGTCAGCGTGATGCCCGGCCTGGCGAGGGCCAGGATCTGTTCGACCATATTCAGAAGAAAACGGCCATCACCATCAGCCATGGCGACGAGCGTTTGGCGGGCATCGTCATCCAAAGGTAAATCGTGACCGAGCTCGGCCTCGGCGCGCTGGACAAGCGCCATCAGCGCAGCGTCGTCTAAGCGGGACAGAACAAGCACCTGGCAACGGGACAAGAGCGCGCCGTTGATCTCGAAACTTGGATTTTCCGTTGTCGCCCCGACGAGCGTGACAATACCGCGCTCGACGAAGGGCAGAAATCCGTCCTGCTGGGCGCGGTTGAACCGGTGGATCTCATCGACGAAGAGAAGCGTCCCCTGCCCGGTCGCGCGGCGGGCTTCTGCGCGGTCGAACGCGGCGCGTAAATCCTTCACGCCGGAAAAGACGGCTGACAGGGCTTCAAAGGCGAGCGAGGTTTCCTCAGCGAGGAGTTGGGCAATTGTCGTCTTACCCACGCCAGGCGGCCCCCACAGGACCAGGGATGGGAACTGCTTTGCCCCGAGCAACCGCCTCAGCGTCCCCTCCGCGCCGACCAGATGATCCTGCCCCACGACCTCACCGAGTGAGGCGGGCCTCAGACGGTCCGCTAGGGGGCGCGGCGCGTCTTCAGATAAGCCTGATGCTGCAAAGAGGTCGCTCATAGCCCCGTTGTACGCGATCGCTCGCCAAGACCAAATGCTGCCTATAGGCGAATTGAGGACGTGTATCGCCGGCCATTGCGCTCAATCGTCACCTGCCAGTCCCGCTCTGATGTTTCGAGCGCGTCGGTCAGTTCGCTAGAGGTGAGCGTCTCAACCCCGTTGACCGCGATGATGATATCGCCCGGGCGCAGCAATCGACGTGCAAAACTACGGCGCAGGGTTCGCGTGACGAGCAGCCCCTTGGCGAAGGGGTCAAACCCAATGCTCTCAGCGAGGGCCGGCGATAATTCCGCCACTTCGGCACCTGAGAATGGATGGCGCCCGTCCAGCATCACAAGCTCCGCATCGGTCGCCCCTGGCGGCGGCGCCAGCAGGACGTCGGTTTGGATGCGGCGACCTGAGCGCAGGACATCCAGCATAACGCGGTCGCCAGGCGACATAGTTGCGGTCAGAAAGTTCAGGCCGCGCTCATCATAAACTTCCCGGCCATCAATGGCGGTCACAAGATCGCCGCGCCGAAGCTCTGCGCGCTCGGCTGGGCCGCCATCATAGATCTCCGTAATGATCACCCCAACGGGCCGGTCGAGACCCTGGGATTGGGCGATATCAAAGCTCACTGATTGGCCCTTCAGACCGAGCCAGGGGCGGGTGATCCGGCCCTCATTGACGGCGGCATCGACCACGCGCCGGACCATTTCCGCGGGGATTGCGAAGCCAATACCGTTTGATCCGCCGGAGCGAGAAAAGATCGCTGTGTTCACCCCGACCAGTTCGCCGCGCGCATTGATCAGTGCGCCGCCCGAATTGCCGGGATTAATTGCGGCATCGGTTTGGATGAAAAAGGCATAGTCGGAAATGCCCACATCTGTGCGCGCCGTCGCTGAGACGATCCCGCTCGTCACGGTCTGGCCGACACCAAACGGATTACCGATGGCAAGCACCAAATCACCCACCTCAAGCGCGCGGGTGTCGGCATATAGCAAGGTTGGTAGGACGCCCGCCTCCTCATCGATTTTGAGGACGGCGAGGTCAGTCCGCTCGTCAGCCAGGATCAATTCCGCTACATATTCGCGGCGGTCAGCCAGGACAATTCGAAACTCATCGGCGCCCTCGATCACGTGGTTGTTGGTGACGACCACGCCGTCGGCACTAACGATCACGCCGGAGCCGAGCGAATTCTGCACGCGCTGGCGCGCCTGGGCGTTTCCCAATTGGCTCCGAAAGCGCGGATCATTGGCGAATGGTGAGGCCGCCGCCCGCACCGTGCGGCTCGTATAGACATTAACCACGGCCGGCGATGCGCCTTTGACAAGCGGTGCAAATGTTAGGTCGATCTGAGCCTGGCTCTGCGGGACCGATTGCGCCACAACCCGTTGCTGGAAGAGCGGCAAAACAGCCACGACCAGCAGGAGCGCAACAAGAAAGGCAGCGGCGGCCAGAAACTTCGAGATATGGCGTGTCATGGGCCGGATCATATCGAAACTCTGTGTCTCCTTTGGGGCGCTTTCATGATGCAGGTCTTCAGAAGATTGTCGCGTTTTCAACGGGTTCAACCCATTTCATGATTTATCACATAGGTGCACTGAACCCGGCACAACGGCGCACCTAGACCCTCCCCAAAACAAAAACCCCCGGAGCGTCTCAGCGCCGGGGGCTTTGCTATTTGAATGAACTGTCGGGTCTATTCCTCGATCAGGGCCTCTTCCGCCTCCACGCGCGCGCGATCCACAGCGCCGCGGGCTTCCGGATCACGGTCCACAAGCTCGATCACGGCCATGGGCGCATTGTCGCCATGACGGTAGCCGGCCTTTAGCACGCGCGTATAGCCGCCATTCCGCTCAGCATAACGATCGCCCATCACCTCAAAGAGCTTTTGGACGGCCGCCTTGTCGCGGATCTGGGCAATGGCACGGCGACGAGACGCGAGGTCACCCTTCTTGGCCAAGGTCACGAGCTTATCCATGATCGGCTTCAGCTCTTTCGCCTTCGGCAGGGTCGTCACGATTTGCTCATGCGTGATCAGAGACGACGCCATATTGGCGAACATCGCTTTCCGGTGAGACGTGGTCCGGTTCAGTTTACGGTGCGCAAGACCATGGCGCATGATTTACTCTCCCTGCCCGCGAGCGGTTAGCTGTCGCCGGTTAGTGGTGGTGATCGTCGTACTTCTTAGCGAGGCCTTCAATGTCCTCAGGCGGCCAATCGGCCACTTCCATACCGAGGTGCAGACCCATGCCCGCCAAAACTTCCTTGATCTCGTTCAGCGACTTGCGGCCGAAATTCGGCGTCCGCAGCATTTCGGCTTCTGACTTCTGAATAAGATCGCCAATGTAAACTATATTGTCGTTCTTCAGGCAGTTGGCCGACCGTACGGACAGTTCCAACTCGTCGACTTTTTTCAGGAGGACAGGGTTAAAGCCGAGATCCTGCTCTTCGCTGACCTGGGTTTCGACAACCGGCTCATCGAATGTGATGAACAGTTGCAGCTGGTCCTGAAGAATACGGGCAGCGTACGCGACCGAATTCTCTGGCGTGATTGAGCCATCCGTCTCGACGTTGAGCGTCAACTTGTCATAGTCGAGAACCTGTCCCTCGCGGGTGTCTTCAACTTGGTATCCAACGCGGCGGACAGGGCTGTAGATCGCGTCGACAGGAATAAAGCCAATCGCGGCATCTTCCGGACGGTTCTGGTCCGCCGGGACATAGCCTTTGCCCGTCGCGACGGTCATTTCCATGCGAAGGTCTGGACCATCGTCGAGGTGGCAGATCACGAGATCCGGATTGAGAATTTTGATATCGCCAGATGTCTCAATCTGCCCGGCCTTAACTGGGCCAGGCTCAGACGCTTTCAGCACCATGCGCTTCGGCGTTTCGGACTGCATGTCGATGGCAACCTGCTTCAGGTTGAGCACGATCGTCGTTACGTCTTCCCGCACGCCGGGGATGGAGGAAAACTCATGCACAACGCCGTCAATCTGGACACCAGTGATGGCAGCGCCTTGAAGCGACGATAGAAGAACGCGGCGCAGAGCATTTCCAAGCGTCGTTCCAAATCCGCGCTCAAGCGGCTCGATCACGAGTTTGGCTTTGCGCTGGGGATCGAACCCCTCCTCAACGATAGGACGGTTCGGGCGAATAAGTTCTTTCCAGTTGCGATCGTTTACGGAGATGTCGGTGTCGGCCATTGCCGGTTCCTTTTTAGGCGTATCTTATCTTGCGGATTAAACGCGGCGGCGTTTGGGCGGGCGACATCCATTGTGCGGGATCGGTGTCGTGTCCCGAATAGACGTCACAGTGAGACCTGCCGCCTGTAGCGCCCGAAGCGCTGACTCGCGGCCTGACCCTGGTCCGCGAACATTCACCTCAACAGTTTTCAGACCATGTTCCTGCGCCTTGCGGACAGCGTCTTCCGCGGCAACCTGCGCCGCGTAAGGGGTCGATTTGCGCGAACCCTTAAAGCCCATGCCACCGGCCGACTGCCAGGAGATTGTATTGCCCTGGGCATCGGTGATGGTCACCATGGTATTATTGAAGCTGGCATTCACGTGGACGATGCCGGAGCTGATATTTTTTCGTTCGCGGCGGCGAACGCGGGTCGTGTCGCGGGCCATAGCTTCGCTCCTATTTCTTCTTACCGGCAATCGGCTTGGCGGGCCCTTTACGCGTGCGCGCATTGGTATGCGTGCGCTGCCCGCGAACCGGC
Organism: Pseudomonadota bacterium; assembly: GCA_038534535.1. Classification (GTDB taxonomy): domain Bacteria; phylum Pseudomonadota; class Alphaproteobacteria; order Caulobacterales; family Hyphomonadaceae; genus CALLCD01. Next base: position 5,738 of record JBCAWP010000045.1, on the reverse strand, counting down.
AGGCGGCGACGGTGGCGCAGTCCGCGATAGCACCCAAGGTCCATCAGACGTTTGATGTTCATGGACACTTCACGTCGAAGATCGCCCTCGACCATATAATCGCTATCGATCGTTTCACGGATCTGGATGACTTCAGCATCCGTCAGATCAGCGACCCGGCGCTCGGGCGTGATGCCGGCTTTTTCCGTGATCTCGCGTGCCAGAGCGGGACCGATGCCGTGGATATATCGAAGCGCGATTTCAACACGCTTGTTCGTCGGTATGTTGACGCCTGCGATGCGGGCCAAGATTACGTCTCCTGAAACTCAAAAAGCCCGTCTGCGCGAAACGTCCTAAAAAGTCGCTCCGCGCGCCAGGCACCAGCCTTCTAACGAAGAGTGGCGTTATAGACTTGTCTCCGAAAGCGTCAACTGCCTATTGTGACGATTCTGCCGCTTCTTTCAGTGCGGCATCGATCGCGCCAGAGACCACCTCAATCGACGCCATCCCGTTCACTTCTTTCAGCTTGCCCTGATCAGCATATAGCGGGATCAGCGGCGCTGTGTTCGCGGTGTACTGGTCGAGGCGACGCGAGAACGTCTCCGGATTGTCATCCGGCCGCCCCTGCTCCTCAAACCTCTTGGTCACGCGTTCGACGAGTTTCTCTTCATCCACCAACAGGCGCACGACGAGATCGACCCGTTGACCGCGATCACTGAGGCATTTGTCGAGCGCTTCGGCCTGGGCAACCGTCCGTGGGAAGCCATCGAAAATAAAGCCCGGTGCGTCCTTGCGGACTTCCAATTGATCCTCGATCAGCGCGATGACAATCTCATCGGAAACAAGACCGCCCGTGTCGAGGATCTCGGCGACCTGTTGCCCAAGTGCGCTGCCGGACTTCCGGGCCGCGCGCAGCATGTCGCCCGTGGAGAGCTGAATATAGCCGCGCTCATCGACAAGGCGCTTCGCCTGGGTGCCCTTTCCGGCCGCAGGCGGCCCAAAAAGAATTAAGTTCATCGTCTACGACCCCCCAGCCGCGATTTCTTGATCATGTTCTCATATTGGTGGGCAATCAGTTGAGACTGGATCTGCGCCACAGTGTCCATCGTGACCGATACGATAATCAGCAGCGACATACCGTTCAGGACCGCCGGTATGGTCGGATAGTTCATCCGAAGGATATCTGGGAGCACGCAGACGAAGGTCAGATAAATCGCGCCGATCGTCGTCAGCCGCGTGAGGACATAGTCGATATATTTCGCCGTGTTCTTCCCGGGACGGATCCCTGGCATGAAACCGCCATGCTTGCGCAGATTGTCGGCGGTTTCCTCCGGGTTGAAGGTGATCGAGGTGTAGAAGAACGTGAAGAACATGATCAACACCGCATAGGCGATGATGAAGCCCCACGTATTGTAGCCGAAGTTAATGGCGAGCCACTGCAGGGCGCCGCCAATCGCGCCGGAGGCCGCCTGGGGCGCTTCTCCGGCTGCAGCGGACCCACCCGTGAAGCCGATTGCGGTCGTTGGCAGTAGCAGGATGGCCGACGCAAAGATCGGCGGGATCACGCCTGACGTATTAATCTTGAGCGGCAGGAAGGAGTTTTGCCCCTGCATCAGCTGGTTGCCGACCTGGCGCTTTGGATACTGAATGAGCAGGCGGCGCTGCGAGCGTTCCATGAAGACAATAAACACGATCAGGGCGACCGTCAGTGCGAGCAGGGCTAGGATAAACACCACATTCACGGAATTGGTTTGTGCCTGACTCAACAGGTTAAAGATCGCTGTCGGCATTTCCGCAATGATCCCCGCGAAAATGATCAGCGAAATCCCGTTCCCAATCCCGCGGGCGGTGACCTGTTCCCCCATCCACATCAAGAACACGGTTCCGCCGGTCAGCGTCACAACCGTGGTCAAAATAAAGAACCATCCGGGAATAGAGGCGAGCGCCACGCTCTGGAGCCCCACGGCAATCCCGAAGGATTGGAGGAGCGCAAACCCCACGGTGAGATAACGCGTATACTGATTGATCTGTTGGCGCCCAACCTCGCCTTCTTTCTTCAATTGAGAGAGCGTCGGGGATGCTGTCGCCATCATCTGCACGATGATGGAGGCTGTGATGTATGGCATCACATTCAGCGCGAAGATACTCATTCGCTCAATGGCGCCGCCAGCGAACATGTTCAGGCGTCCGAGCAGTCCCCCGGACTGGTTCTCGAAAATCGCGCGGAACTGATCAGGATCAATCGCCGGAACCGGGATAAACGTCCCCAGCCGATAAACCAGCAGAATGAAAAGCGTAAACAGTATCCGCTTTTGAAGGTCTTTCGCTTTGGAAAAAGTCTCGATGCTGATGCTTCGAGCCATCTGTTCGGCAGCTGAGGCCACGCGCACGTCCTCCGAAAATAGGTTCGCCGCCAAGATCGGCGGCGAAAGAGTGTTTGTGAAGAGCCAATGCGAAACTAATCGCAGGCGACCTAGGCCGCGTCCTCACGTGTGACGCCCGTCACGGTAACTTTGCCGCCCGCTTTTTCCACCGCCTCGATCGCCGCCTTCGACGCGCCGGTGACGGTAATCGTCACAGATTTCGGTGCATCACCTTTGGCTAGCAGGCGAATGCCATCCTTCGCGCGGCGGACAACACCAGCACTCACCAAAATGTCCTCGGTGATCTCAGCAGACCCATCGAGCTTACCGGCTTCGATGGCCTCGGCGAGTTTGCCAAGGTTCAGCCAAGCAAATGTCTTCGCGTTCGGGTTCGTGAAACCGCGCTTCGGCAGGCGCATATAGATGGGCATCTGACCGCCTTCGAAGCCATTCAAAGCCACACCAGACCGCGACTTCTGACCCTTCACGCCACGGCCACCGGTCTTCCCAGTGCCGGAGCCGACGCCGCGCCCGACGCGCTTACGAGTGCTGGATGATCCAGCGGAGGGGGACAATTCGTTCAGTTTCATCTGCAGTCTCTCAAAAGACGGGGCTCCAGCGCGCTGGCCGCCCTACGCCTTCTCCTCAACAATCTCAACCATATGCGAAACGCTGCGGATCATGCCGCGCACCGCAGGGGTATCTTCAAGCTCACGCGTCCGGCCGACCTTGTTGAGGCCGAGCCCAACGAGAGTGGCGCGCTGGCGCGCATTCCGGCGAATCGGGCTGCCGGTCTGGCGCACAGTGATCATATTGGTCTTGGCCATATCCTTACCCTCTCTTCAGCGCGCCTAAGCGGTTTCCGCCATGCCGGCTTCGGAAGCGCCATCGGTACGCCGGCCAACAATGTCTTGCACTTTCAGGCCACGCTTCGAGGCCACGGACCGCGGGCTTGCCTGACCGGTGAGCGCGTTAAACGTTGCGCGGACCATATTATAGGGGTTCGACGAGCCGATGGATTTCGCAACGACATCTTGGATGCCGAGCACTTCCATCACGGCCCGCATCGGACCGCCAGCAATCACACCCGTTCCCGGAGGGGCCGCACGCAAGACAACGCGTCCGGCACCCCAGCGCCCACGGCCGTCATGATGTAGTGTCCGGCCCTCGCGGAGCGGAATGCGCACCAAATTACGCTTTGCTTCTTCGGTTGCCTTGCGGATCGCTTCGGGCACTTCGCGCGCCTTGCCTTTTCCAAACCCAGCGCGGCCTTTGCCGTCGCCCACGACAACCAGGGCCGCAAATCCGAAATTCTTACCGCCCTTCACCGTCTTGGCGACCCGGTTGATGCCAACCAACTTGTCGACAAATTCCGACTGCTCTTCGTCCCGGCGATTATCGCGGTTCCGGCCTCGTCCGCGGCCCCGGCCGCCCTGCTGCTCTGTCTGTTCCATCTCGCAGGTCTCCTAGAACTTCAGACCGCTTTCGCGGGCCGCTTCGGCCAGGGCTTTCACCCGGCCATGAAACAAATAACCGCCACGGTCGAAGATGACGTCTTCCACGCCCGCTTCCTTCGCGCGTTCGGCAATCAACTTGCCAACGGCGGCCGCTGCCGATGTGTCGGACCCATTCGGGGTCGACTTGCGGAAGTCCGGCTCCAGTGTCGATGCGGCCGCTAGCGTGAGGCCTTTCTCATCATCGATAATCTGTGCCGAAATGTTCTTGTGTGACCGGGCGACCGACAAACGTGGACGACCATTCGCCAATTTCTTGAGGCGTGTGCGAACACGTTGGGCGCGGCGGTGATATTTTTCGCGTGGGCTCTTCATGGCTTACTTCTTCTTGCCTTCCTTGCGGCGGACAAATTCACCCTGATAGCGCACACCTTTGCCCTTATAGGGCTCTGGCGGGCGGTATTTGCGGATCTCGGCTGCACACTGACCAACGGCCTGTTTGTCATTGCCTTCGATCACGATTTCCGTCGGCTTCGGCGTCGCGATCGACACGTTTTCCGGCGGGCTGTAAATCACGTCATGGGAGAAGCCGAGCGACAGCTTCAGGTCTTTGCCCTGCATCTGCGCGCGATATCCAACTCCGACGAGTTCGAGCGTCTTGGACCAGCCACTCGTCACGCCGGTCACCATATTAGCGACCCGCGCCCGCGCCGTGCCCCACTGGGTCCGGGCCCGACCGTCGAGCGCTTCAGCAAAGGTCATTTTCTTACGGCCCTTGGCGTCATTGGCGGCAATCTTAGCGCGCGCCTGTTCGACGAGCTCCGAGCGCGGATTGACCAAAAGTTCGCCATCTTCGAGCTTCGGCTCGATCAGATCAGACAAAACAAGCGTCCGCGCGCCCTTGGCACCTTTGGCTTCAATCACTTGCCCGTTGACCGATACAGTCGTTCCACTCGGAACCGGGATGGGAAGTTTTCCAATACGAGACATCTGGAATAGGCCCCCTTAGAACACGCGGCAGAGCACTTCGCCGCCGACATTCTCATTGCGCGCCACATTATCGGACATGACGCCTTTTGAAGTCGACAGGATGGAAATGCCAAGACCGTTGCGCACAAGCGATAAGTCTTTGACCGACGAATAGACCCGACGGCCGGGTTTCGACACGCGTTTGATCTCCTGGATCACGGGCGCGCCGTCATAATATTTCAGTTCGATCTCAAGATCGCGGTGACCGTCTTTCTCGATCTCCGCAAAACCGCGGATGAAGCCTTCAGCCTGCAGAACCTCAAGCACGCGCACGCGCATCTTGGATGCCGGGGTCGTCACCTTCGGCCGCCCGCGCATCTGCGCATTACGAATCCGGGTGAGCATATCGCCGATAGGATCGGAAATGTTCATCGTCTCGTCTCCTTTCCTACCAGCTCGACTTCACAAGGCCTGGCACCTTGCCAAGCGATCCGAGTTCGCGAAGAGCGATCCGCGACATCCGCATCTTGCGGTAGTACCCGCGCGGACGGCCGGTCACTTCGCAGCGGTTACGCACACGGTTCGGCGCTGAGTTCCGTGGCAGCTCGGCGAGCTTCAGGCGCGCCTTGAAACGCTCTTCCAGCGGTAGCTCCGCGTCCATAGCGATCGCCTTCAGCGCTTCCCGCTTGGCGGCATATTTATCCACCAGCTTCTTCCGCCGATTATTCTTTTCGATTGCGCTTTTCTTGGCCATGTCTTGATCCTGTTCGCGCCTAATTCCGGAAGGGGAAGCCGCACTCGCTGAGCAGCGCCTTCGCCTCGTCATTGGTTTTCGCCGTCGTGCAGACAATGATGTCCATGCCGCGGATTTCGTCCACCTGATCGTAGTTGATCTCTGGAAACACGATGTGTTCCTTCACGCCCATTGCGAAATTGCCTCGCCCGTCAAAGCTTTTACCATTCAGGCCACGGA
>JBCAWP010000044.1:0-13211 GCA_038534535.1 Pseudomonadota bacterium | reverse complement strand
GTGCCGGCGCGCTCGATCATTAGAATTTTGCACTCTCCGCCGACCGAGGCCGGGCGGTGCTCAACGCCTTTCGGTACGATGATCATCTGACCGGCCTCCACCCGCTCGGTGTAGTCGCGAAACTGCATATCCATCGCGCCCTCAATCACGAGGAACAGCTCATCCTCGTCCGGGTGGGCATGCCAGTCGAACTCGCCGTCAATCCGGGCGATTTTAACATGCATATCATCGACCTGCCCGATGATTTTCGGGCTCCAGGTCTCGGCGAAAAGCGCAAATTTCTGGGCGAGGTCGACCGTCTGGGTCATGCCTGCTGCGCCGCCCAGAGCTCTGCCGCGCCTTTGGCAAGGTCGCGGACCCGGCCGATAAAGGCCTGGCGTTCGGTCGGGCTGATGGCCCCGCGCGCATCAATCAGGTTGAAGGCATGGCTGGCTTTCAGCGCGAAGTCATAGGCCGGCAATGGAAGTTCCGCCTCCCGCAGGATGAGCGACTGTTTTTCGTAGCCCTCGAACCAGGCATGCAGCATCTCCACATCGGCATGCTCGAAATTCAGCCCGGATTGCTGTTTCTCGTTCTCGAGGAAGACGTCTCGGTAGGTCAGCGGGTGCTCACTCTGCGGGTCATTGAACGGCAGATCGAAGATGGAGTCGCGCCCGAGCACATACATGGCGAGGCGTTCCAGGCCGTAGGTCAGCTCGCCCGAAACCGGTCGGACATCGAGCCCCCCAACTTGCTGAAAATAGGTGTACTGGCTCACCTCCATACCATCGCACCACACTTCCCAGCCCAGCCCCCACGCCCCCACCGTCGGGTTTTCCCAGTCATCTTCGACAAAGCGGATGTCGTGAACGGTTGGGTCGATACCGATCGCGTAAAGGCTTTCAAGGTAAAGATCCTGAAGGTTGGACGGGTTTGGCTTCAGAATTACTTGGTATTGGTAATAATGGCCGAGGCGGTTGGGGTTTTCACCATAACGCGCGTCTGCCGGCCGCCGGCAGGGCTGCACATAGGCGGCATTCCAAGCGTCAGGCCCGAGGGCGCGCAGAACGGTCGCCGGATGCAGCGTCCCCGCCCCGACTTCCATGTCGTAAGGTTGGAGAATGACGCATCCCTGCTGGCTCCAATACTTTTGGAGAATAAGAATGATGTCCTGAAAACAGGTTGGTTTTCGGTCGTGCAGGTCGAATGGCATCTACGGGCTCGTCCATCTTGATCGTGGCCCAACCTGCTAAACAGGCCTGCCGGTTTCGGCAAGCGCTAGTGGTCGCCCGACCGGTAAGGTCCGCCAAAAATCGCTCTGTAGATTTTCGGATGACCAAGGGCACCCATGGCGAGGCCCATCGTTGCGCCTATGCTAACCAGTGCCAATAACATCACTCTCTCCGTACACTCCGAAGCCACCCCATATTGATAATCAATACGTGGTGTTGACCTTGTGCCATTCAAGGGTTTGGAACCTAATCTTCAGCGCCAGTCGAGACCCTTGCCCTCAAGCGCGTCTTTAGCGCGCTCGGTCAGCCGGCCACCCGGCGCCTCGTGCAGCACAAGTCCGTCCAGCAATGTCACCGGCCCCGGCCTCAAGCCCTTTCGAGCGCGCACGATCACGCGGCTCGCTGGCAATCCCGGCGCCGGGCGCACCGGCATCACGACGATTTCGCCCGCCTGCCGGTCGAGGCGCGCCAGAATGCGTGCAAGTTCGGCGGCCCGGTGGATCAGGAGCACCGTCCCCCGCGGGCGCGTCGCAAACAGCATAGCCTTCAGCCAAGCATCTAGCGGCACACGCTCTGTGTAAGCGGCGTCTTTCCCCGCACCGGGCGGGCTCGATGCACCCGCTGGAAAGTACGGCGGATTAGAAAAGACGAGGTCGAACTGATTTTCCCACTCCGCTGGCAGCGCCGCCATATCGCCCTTCACGACCTCAACGCGGTCTCGCAACCCATTAAGGTGAACGCCTTGGTCTGCCAGAGGGAGTATCGCCGCATCAGAGTCCAGGCCACAAAACCGCGTCGCTGGCAGAGCGTAAGCGGCGCTAAACAACGCTCCGCCCGCTCCGCAGCCGGCATCAAGAGCGATTTGTGTCCGCCCCAGCCGTGCCGTCGCTACCCCAAGCAAGACAGAATCGGTACCGGCCCGGAACCCAGACTGTGGTTGAACGATCACGATCTCGCCAGCGAGTAGCCGGTCGGTGGTCGTCTCTCCCTCGCTCACACCACGCCCTTCGCACCGTCAGATGATAGCTCGTGCAATACACGCTTGGCACGGTTCACATAGTCTGTTGGCACGGTCAGACGACGGGGAAATGCGCCGATATTACCTTCCATTGCGGACATAAACTGGTCAGCGACAAAGTACGGGATCTGTTCTTCATCGAGCAGATGACAGGCATAGGACAGCTTCACAGGGTCAGTCGTTCTGAGTACCTCTTCCAATCACGATCCCTTTCCGTGAACACGATGCGGCACGGGGCCGCGCTTTGTTGACGCGACATACAAGCTAAACTTAATACGGTTGCAAAGAGCCGGCAGTGCTAGAAGGCAGGATAGGTCCCTCGTGTCGCAGATTTACCAACACAAGCTCACTAATCCGGATACTGATCTGATTGCACGCATGCAGTCGCACCTTTCCGGTGATCTTGAACAAGTCGAGGCGCTCCTTGCCAAGGAGGCCGCCAGTCCGGTCAAGATGATCCCAGATCTGTCTGGACACATCGTGGCGGCAGGCGGAAAACGGCTCCGCCCCATGGTCACGCTGGCCGCCGCCCACGCCGCAGGTGGCGCGACACCGGCGACCCATGCTTTGGCCGCGGCGGTGGAATTCATCCACACCGCAACTCTGCTGCACGATGATGTGGTTGACGAAAGCGATCTACGCCGTGGACGCCCCGCCGCAAAATCGATTTGGGGAAACTCCGCCTCGATCTTGGTGGGCGACTTCCTGTTCGCGCGCGCCTTTACGCTTATGGTCCGAACCGGCAGCCTTGAGATCCTGGACATTCTATCCAATGCATCAACCGTTATCGCGGAAGGCGAGGTCCATCAGCTTGCGGCCCAAGGCAAGCTCGATTTGCCGACAGAAGAATATCTGACCATCATTGGTGCGAAGACCGCCGCGCTCTTCGAAGCATCCGCCCGTGCGGGCGCCCTGTCGGCCGGTGCGCCACAATTTGCAGAAAGCCTCGCGCTCTACGGCAAAAACCTCGGACTTGCTTTCCAGATTGTGGACGATGTCCTCGACTATGGGGGCACGACGTCCGTCATCGGTAAGTCTGTCGGCGATGATTTTCGGGAAGGGAAAGTGACCCTGCCAGTCGTTATTGCGCGGCGCCGCGGCTCTGATGAAGACCGGGCATTTTGGGACCGCGCGATGAATGTGGACACACAGCGGGGCGATGACCTCGCCCACGCCATCCATCTCATCCGGTCCACAGGCGCGGCCGAGGCAACAATTCATGAAGCAGAGGCCTATGCGGGTCTCGCGAAAGCATCCCTGATCAATCTGCCGGAAACGCCTTATCGGCAGATGCTGTCAGAGCTTGCCGATTTCTGCGTCAGCCGGGCGCATTAAGCCAACCGCGCTGCCAAGCCCACCAATCGTCCGCGTCATCAATATCGATCAGCGTGTCGACTGCAGCGACCCGCATCCCAACCTTGAGATTTTTTCGAACATCCGCGGTGGTGTGGGGGGTGGACCAGCGCACATGGCGGAATGGTGATTGCGTTCGGGGCCTTTTCTTGAGCCCAAACAACCAGAAACCGCCATCGGTCGCGGGGCCAAAGACGGCGTCGTGGCGGTCCAGTTTTCGGATAGCTCGCCATATCTGCCCACGGGAAATGTCCGGGGCATCAGCCCCGATAAAGAGAACTTTGCCGAGGGGCGCTTCTGCGAGCCCTTTCTCCAGGCGTTCGGTCAATCCTCCCGCGCCTTGGCTCCGCCGACAAAGGCCCGTCGGCCAAAGCGGCCCCAAAGACTGGGTCAACGCCCGATCTGGCGTCGTATAAAGCACGGTTTGCCAGCGAGGATCGCACGCCTCATTGATCGTGCGCGACATCGTCCACCGCGCAATCCGGCGCGCCTCGCCCGGCCCGAGCGACCGAGCCAAACGGGTCTTAGACAAGCCGATCAGGGGCGGCTTGGCATAGATCAGAACGGCGACATTCATTCGCGGTAATAGGCCTTTGCCAGGGCCTGCAGATCGGCCCCGCAAAAATAGCGCGCCACAAGCCAGATGTTCTGAAAGCTGCGTTTCAGCCAACCATCGGCCTCTTGGCGTGCCCCGCTCGTGCGCGCAATTGCCGGCAAGATTGCGAGCCGCCCTCGGCCGATACGCCGCGCAATCGATACATCTTCCATGAGCGGAACCGCATGATATCCGCCAATACGGTCGTATAGGGTACGTGAGATCAACAGCCCCTGGTCGCCATAGGGCATCCCCAATAAGCGTGACCGCAGATTGGCGAGGCCGGCCACCCAGCGCGCGCGCCATAGCGTCGAGCGAAAGGCGAGTTGAAAGGCCCCGGCTTTCTCCTCCTCTGAGGCAATGTGCGCCTTGGCGGCCCCGCACCAGGCCGGGTCCAGCCAAGTATCGACGTGAAGAAAGAGAAGCCACTCACCGCGGGCAACTTCCGCCCCACGTTTCAACTGCGTTCCCCGCCCTTTCTCGCCTTCCACCCAAACCGCGCCCGCCGCTTCGGCAATGTCGCGTGTCGCATCATTCGACGGCACACCTGACACAATAACTTCTCGGATAAGGCCAGCCTCCAGACCTGGAAACAGATGGCTGAGGCAAGCGGGAAGGTCTTCGGCGGACTTAAATGCAGGGATGATCACGGAAATAGGAGCCGGCATTCAAGGGGGTCCGCGATCAGCTTCGGTCTGGCGCAACTATTCGAAACTTGGGTTGGCGCGCAATACCACTCTGCTCACAGATCAGTGAGAGCTAAAGGCACCATCGGCTGCTAATAGTTTCTGGATAAGCAGGAGATCGCGCCAAGCGCGGGACTTATCTTGCGGGCGACGAAGCAGATAGGCGGGATGAAAAATCGGGACGAGTGGCGCCGACACACCGCCCGGCGTTATGTACTGAACAGGCTTCCCGCGAAGCCGCATAATCCCGGTTTTTGTTTCTAGAAGAGACTTGGCTGACACACCACCTGCGGAAATGATCAGCTTTGGTGCCCCAAGTTCAACCATCCGGTCTACGAACGGGCGGCAAACCGCAAGCTCATCCGCTTCGGGATTGCGATTACCCGGCGGTCGCCAATAGGTGACATTCGTAATGAAGGTGTTGGTCTCACGGGAGAGGCCAATCGATGCCAGCATCCGGTCAAGAAGCTTTCCGGCCTTTCCGACGAAGGGCAAACCGACCTGATCCTCGGTCCCACCGGCGCCCTCGCCGATCACCATGACGGGGGCGCCCTGCACGCCATCAAAAACAACGGTCTTGTTCGCCCCGGCCTTCAACGGACACCCTTCATAGCCCTCAATCGCCTCTTTGAGTGCGTCGAGCGTCTGAGCATTTGCCGCCAGGGACTGAGCGGCCGCGACCCTGGCCTCAAGGCTTCCAAGTTTACCGAGGGAACTCCGGGTCGCGACTGGCGCTGGAGCAGCTGCTGGCTCTTGATGTGCTTTCAACGTTTTTGCCGGCGCCGCCTGTTTCAGCGCGGAGCGGTCGACCTCAACGCCCATTTCTTCCCACCACTCGGCAAGCGCCGTCAGATGAGTTTCCTCTAGGGAGTGAGACATGGCGTCCTCTTTGGGCCGGTTGCGAACCGCATATAATTCCTTACAGGTAGGAAACTTGCACGGCCGAGCACAAGACCGGCTTTCAGGAGACGATTTTTATGACGGACGCGGCACTCGAACGCGAAGCGATGGAATATGATCTGGTGATCGTTGGCGGCGGCCCGGCCGGCCTGTCAGCAGCGATACAGTTCATGAAGCGGGCCCAGGCCGATGGCGAAGAGCGCACCTGCGTCGTCATCGAAAAAGGCTCGGAGATCGGCGCGCACATCCTGTCTGGCGTGGTCATGGACCCGGCTGGCCTTGACGCCCTTATGCCCGACTGGCGGACGCGAGATGACCGGCCGCTGCAAACCGAGGTGACCGAGGACAAGTTCAAATTCCTCGGACCTAAAGGCGTTATGGACATCTCGTGGCTCCCAATGCCGCGCTACATGAAGAACCACGGCAACTATACCGGTTCACTCGCCAATGTCTGTCGCTGGCTGGGCGCGGAAGCCGAAGCGCTTGGCGTTGAGATCTATCCAGGTTTTGCGGCGTCCGAGCTCGTCCGCGGCGAAAATGGCGAAGTGCGCGGCGTCGTCGCAGGTATGATGGGCATTTCGCGCGACGGGGCACGGAAGCCGGACTTTGAAGCCGGCCTCGAACTCGTCGGGAAATATGTTCTGTTTGCAGAAGGCACGCGAGGATCTCTATCCAAGGGGCTCATCCAGGAGTTCAAGCTCGACGAAGGCCGGGAACCGCAGAAGTATGGCATTGGCCTGAAAGAGCTGTGGCAAGTGCCGGAGGATCAGTTCCGGGAAGGATTCGTGCAGCACACAATGGGCTGGCCGCTCGACAATCAAACCGGTGGCGGCTCGTTCATGTACCATTTCCGCGACAAGGGTGAGCCATATGTCTCGCTAGGTTTTGTCGTGCACCTCAATTATGAAAACCCCTACATCGCTCCGTATGAGGAATTCCAACGGTGGAAGCACCATCCGGAAGTTCTGAAATATATCGAAGGCGGAAAGCGCATTGCCTATGGGGCACGGGCGATCTCCGAAGGCGGCTTCCAATCGGTGCCGAAGCTCGCCTTCCCGGGCGGCGCTCTCATTGGCTGCTCAGCAGGCTTCGTCAATGTCCCGCGGATCAAGGGCAGCCATAATGCGATCCTCACCGGGATGATGGCGGCCGATGCGGCCTCCGACGCAATTGCGGCAGGCCGGTCCGGAGACGTCCTTTCCGAATATGAGGCGGCCTATGAGGCCTCGCCCGTCTACAGCGAATTGAAAGCGGTTCGGAATGTGAAACCGCTTTGGTCGCAATGGGGCACCACGCTCGGCATTCCACTCGGCGGGCTCGACATGTGGACCACGAAATTCTTTGGAAATTTCTCGCTGTTCGGCACCATGCGGCACAAGAAATCGGACGCGGAGGCCCTGAAACCGGCTGCGCGGTTCAAGCCGATCGACTATCCGAAGCCCGATGGCGTCATCAGCTTCGACAAGCTGACCAACGTATCGTTTACGGCGACCAATCACGCCGAGGACCAGCCTATCCACCTAATCGTCCAGGACGAACACTTGCAGGTCGCCAGCGAGCTAGACCAGTTCGACGGTCCGTCCAATCGGTATTGCCCGGCGGGCGTTTATGAATGGGTGGAGGAACCGGACGGCTCGAAACGGTTCCAGATCAATGCGCAGAATTGCATTCACTGCAAAACCTGCGACATCAAGGATCCGAACCAGAATATTACGTGGACGTGCCCGGAGGGCGGGGGCGGTCCGAATTACCCAAATATGTGATCGGACCGTTGCCGCGCCTTGCCCTTGCGCCACACGCGCGGCACATTCCAATTCCAAGCTGTCGGCAACTCAGCCTAGGCAAGTCCAAGGAGCGTGCCCATGAAAGTCCGTTTACTCGTCGCGGCGGGGGTCCTATCCCTGATGGCAGGCACCGCGTTCGCGCCAGCGGCACTGGCCGACAGAGCGCCCGATCCCGCCGCCTCGGTCGCAGAAACGGGATATGAGGATGCGCAAGACGCGCTGCAGTCCGGCGATATTGCCGCCTATATGAATTTTCTGCGGGCCGATGAAGAAAATGAGATCGGCACGGATTCCTTTCGGCGCTTTCTCCTCGCGATCGAAGCAATCTCTGGCAAGGACTATGAGGCGGCGCGGGAGATTGTCTCGAATGTTCGGGCAGATGGCGAAACGAGCCAGCTGGCGGCCTATGTCGATGCGTGGATTGAGGCCTTTAACGGAGATGGTGACGCAGCGATTAATCGTCACCGGGCGGCCGCGTCGGGTTTGCCGGGTCTGACAGCGGATTTGTCGCTGGCAGCGCTCCTTGAGGGGCTTGGGCGGACCGATGAAGCGCTGGCGGTTTATGCGTCGCTAACGCCTGGAGAGATTGACGCGCCCGACCATGACTTCGATGTCTCCGGCATCTACTTTGCGCACGTTCAAACGGTGGTGGCTCGACGGGCTCTGCTGTTGCGCCGTTTAGGGCGAATTGAAGAAGCGAAGGACGTCTATCGCCGTTTGGCGGAGGCTGAGCCGGAACAGGCCGTACGATATCAGGCGGCGCTGGAGTCGCTGGAAGATGGCGAAGGCATCGATGATGAAGCCTTGACGGTTCGCACCGCTTTCTCCCGCACACTGACCGATATCTCGCTGGCGCTTTATACGAACCGCCTGTTCCAGAACTCGCGCCGGGGCATCCGCACCAAGGGGCTTGATCAGACGAAAGCCTCGCTCGACCACGCCGCACTCCTGGTGGCGCCGGAAGATGAAGATTTGCGCGCATTGGTGGTGTCCGGGCTGCATCGGGAAGCGCTCTATGAGGGCGCCGCGCGGGTCGCCCTTGAGGCACCAGAACTGACGCCGGATCTCGCCATGTCGGCCTCGCTGGCCCTGCTCCTACAACAGGACCAGGACAAAGCCCGCGCGACGCTCGACAAGGCGCTGACGCTCGAGGCCCCCGACGACGAGGCCTTTGGCAATATGATCCGCGCCTCGCGGCTCTATTCCTTCCTGGATGATGAGGCGAAATCACTCGAATTGACCACAAAGGCGCTGGAAACAGCCTCAAACGATGCGGAAAAGGCGGTGGCAAATGCTGCAGCGGCGGAAATCCTGCAGCACTTTGCGCGTTTTGAAGAAGCGCTGCCTTTCGCGCGAGAAGCGGTACGGATCGACGATACGCATGACCGCCGAGTGTATTTAACGACTGTGCTCGGCGAGCTTGACCTGGACCAGGAGGCGCTTCGGATCCTTCGGACTGAACGCCTCAGCCGGCCGAATGACCCCTATATGCTGAACACGCTCGGCTATTATCTGATCACGCATACAGACAAGATTGAGGAGGGCTACAAGATCCTCTTCCGAGCGGCGAGCCTCGCCGAAAACGACCCCTATATCCGTGATAGTGTGGGCTGGGCCCGCTACAAGTTTGGCGACCTTGAGATCGCGCTGCGCATTATCGAATCCGCCCGGGACGAGCTGGCGCCCGAGCGGCATTGGGAATTGGAAGACCATATCGGCGATATTGAGTGGCACCTCGACGACGAAGAAGCCGCGCGCGAGGCCTGGCAATCCGCCCTTGAGATGTACCCGCCGGTAAATGTGCGCCGGCAGATTGAGGCGAAACTCGCCGAAGGGTTGTTGACCCCGGCACCAGAAAAGCGCCCGCTGCCCAATGTCTCCCTTGGTGACGATGGACGCGTAAACGAACGCGATATCTGACAAAAAACTGCTTTTATTGTGACGAGCAATGCGGATCGTCCCTTGCACAGCAGCCAACGAGCTGTGAAAAAGTCATATGACAGTTTGGTCTCATGTCCGGGGTGTGCTGGGCATAATCTTACTTGCGGGGTGTGCTGCAACACCTTTGCCGCCCGAATACACTGCGCGCCGCGTAGCTGAAATCGAGCGGGCTATGGCTGCTCGCGCCTATTATGACTTCTTGTCGGCCCGCTACGCCGCTCAGACAAATGACCCGAAGCGCGCCGCGCTCGCCTACCAGTCCGCGGCCATGGACAATCCCGCCAACACAGATCTCCTCGACCGGGCCGTCTATAACTCACTCGTCGCCGGAAATACGCGTGCGGCGATCGGTGTGTGCCGCAGCGCTGACCCCGAAATCATCGCCCAAAGCGGCCTTCCGCGTCTAACGATCGGCCTATCGGAAATTGCACGCGGCAGCCGGACTGAGAATGCAGGCGCCTGGCTCGACTTCAAATCTCAGAGCCCCTTCATCGATATGGTGGGCCAGGGCGCGCGGGCCTGGACGCAATACAAGTCTAACGGCCTTGGTGCGGCAGAAGCGGCCCTCACCGACCGCGAAAGCCAAGATCCGCTGATTTCAGGGCTATCCCTCGTCACACTCGCGATGATCCAATTACATGACGGATCTGAGGATGCGGCCCTTGCGACATTGGAACATGTCTGGATGACAGGCGTGCGCCTCGCCGTGGGCGTTGAGCACCAGGCACGCCTCCTTCATGATCGCGGGCGAACCGATGAAGCCATCGAGATCCTGACGCATTTCAGCCGGCGGGTTGGACAAAATGCGGCCATCGAGTCGCTTCGCAAGGACCTGATGAATGGGCGCCCTGTCGCGCTTGAACGGCCAAGCTTCAAAGAAGGTGTGGCACTGGCGGTCTATGTGCCCGCAGCCGCCCTTGCGAGCCATGCGAGCGGTGATGTGGCGAGTGCCTATTTCGCCCTTGCACTGCACCTTGATCCATCTCTGCATGTGGCCCGCACGCTTTGGGGGGATGTCCTCGAGAAATCGGACCGTTTGGACGATGCCCTCAACATGTTGATGGCCGTGCCCGAAGAATCTGTCTTTTACGCCACAGCGCGCAGCCAAATCGCGTGGATCCTGCGGCGCCAAGACCAGCCTGAGATTGCGCTAGAAACAGCCAAAACGGCGCTTGAAGCCGCGCCCGACCGCGTGCTCAAAGTTCAGATCGCCGATCTTTTCCGGTCACTTGAAAAGTATGACCGGGCCGAGACCATCTTCTCAGACGTGATTGATGACGACATGGCAGATGGTTTTCAGGACTGGCGACTTTATTACGCGCGCGGCGCGGTGCGCGACAAGCTAGACCAATGGGAAGCCGCTGAAGCTGACCTTCTGGTGGCCCTGGATCTGGCACCGGAAGCGCCATCTCTTCTGAATTATCTTGGCTATTCCTGGATCGACCGCGGCACGAATTTGGAAGACGGTTTCATGCTCATCCGCCGCGCGGCGGATCTACGTCCGAATGCGGGGTTCATCGTCGACAGTTTGGGGTGGGCCTATTTTCGACTGGGACAGTATGACGAGGCAGTTGAACATCTGGAACGCGCTGTTGAACTCTCCCCTGGCGAACCCGTTCTGAATGATCATTTGGGGGATGCCTATTGGCGGGTCGGCCGGACCCGCGAGGCGGCCTTTCAATGGGCAAGAGCCCTGCGCCTGAGCCCGGAAAGCGCGTCAGCAGACCTATTGAACGCCAAGATCGAGACCGGGCTCGACAATGCAATCTCACAGGTCGCCAGCAATCTGGTCTTGTCAGACGCCCACTGACGTTCTTAGAGCGCAATGAAGCTGCTCTGCGATCGATCTGCCCCATGATTTCCCTTCTCGCGCCTGCCAAGGTCAATCTCTATCTCCATGTCGGTCCGCCGAATGGGAACGGTCGCCATCCCCTCGACTCACTTGTTGTCTTCGCTGCCGCTGAAGCGGCCGACAGGCTGACCATCGAGCCTTCCGAGACACTCCAATTGGCCGTCATCGGCCCCCAAGCAGAAGCCTGCGGTCCCGTGGGCGACAATCTTGTCTTTCGTGCCGCCCATGCGCTGAAGGAGATCTTGAAGACTTCGGATGGGGCGCGGCTCACCCTGGTCAAGCACCTGCCGGTCGCGGCAGGGATAGGTGGCGGCTCGGCCGATGCGGGTGCAGCGCTGCGCGGCCTCAACGCGCATTGGGGCGGACCAGATGTGCCTGACCACCTCGTTGCCTTGGCGGCCCATCTTGGCGGCGACGTGCCTGCCTGCACGATCAGCAGGCCCGTTTTGATGCGCGGCGAAGGCGAACGTCTGCAAGGCGTGACGCTCCCGGCTCCCCTGCCAACCTTGCTCGTCAATCCTGGGATTCCCTGCCCAACCGGGCCAATTTTCAAAGCCTATGATGCGGCGGGCGGTGGCCACGATTTTCGTGAGATTGATGTCCCCGCCTTTGGCACAAATGACCAGTTACTCGACTGGCTTTCCGCCGAAACGTTCAACGATCTGGAAGCACCAGCCCTGATCCACCATCCAGAAATTGCAGGGGTCCTTGAAACTCTGCGTGCGCTGCCGGGTGTTCGCCTGGCGCGCATGTCCGGATCAGGCGCCACCTGTTTCGCGCTCTTCAATAGCCAGGACGCCGCTGACGCAGCCGCTCACCAGGCCCGAAACCGCCATCCAGACTGGTGGGTCACTGCGACCGCATTCGGCGACGGACGATGAGCGGCGGACTGGCTTTCCTGTTTCTCCTTGCCCTGACGGCCGTATCCAGCGCCGGGCTTTGCTGGTGCCTTATGGTGGTCGCGCCCCAGGATGCGCCCGATGGCGGCCGGAAAGACCAGGCCGCGCCAGTGCCCACATCTGGCGGACTGGCCATCGCCGGCGCGATGACCGTTTCGCTCGTCGCCGTCGGGCTTCTTGGCGGATTTCCGGGCGCGAACGCCGCCGCCCTTCTTCCGATCACCCTGCTGAGCTTTGGCGTCTTGGCCCTTGGCGCGATTGACGACGCCGCCGCCGTGCCCACGCGGATCAAGCTTGGCCTTCTCTCCGCCGCGAGCCTCCTGGCGGCGGCGACGGGCGTGGTGGTGGACGAGGTCTTCCTTCCCTTGGCGGACAGCACCCTCACTCTCCCACCTCTCCTCGCGATTGCCGGAACGGCCTTCTGGATTTTCCTGATGATGAATGCCGTGAATTTCATGGATGGCGCCAACGGCATTGCCATTGGATCTGCGGCCACCCTGACCATACCGCTCGCTCTCTATCTGTCTTGGACACATGATGTGGACATTTTGGCCTCCGCCGCCGGCTATCTCTTCGTCGCGGCAAGCCTTGGCTTTCTCTTCTGGAACCTCCGCGGACGGCTCTATGCTGGGGACGCCGGCGCCCTCTTCAGCGGGGCGTTGTTTGCCGCATTGTCAGTACTGGTGGCGGAAGACGGTAATATCTGGTTCCCGGCGACCTTGTGCCTGCCATTTCTAATCGACGTTATCATGACCCTTGCCTGGCGCGCCTCGCATGGCCGCAACCTTCTCCAGCCTCACCGTGACCATGCCTATCAATTGTTCCGCAGAACGGGGTCTGGCCACCTGAAAGTTGCGGCGATCTGGTGGGGGCTCAGCCTCATCTGCGCCGGTTGGGCGCTTTGGGCGGCAACCTTAAGTAAGACGGCAAGCGCCTCTGTTTTCGCGGCGTGTTTGGCGATCGGGATCGGCC
>JBCAWP010000043.1:0-13652 GCA_038534535.1 Pseudomonadota bacterium | reverse complement strand
CAAGAGTAAAAGCCCCCCGCGCTGCTCAAACGGCTGCGAAGTGCTTCGACAGGCGCAAGCCCTGGCCCTGATAGTGACTGCCGGTCTTACCGTAGAGCGCTTGTGGTTTCGCAGCCATGGGTTCGTAAAGGAGCTTCGCGACCGGTTGACCGTGCTCGAGGATGAAGGGCACGTCGCGCGAGCGGACCTCTAGAACGGCCTTCGCCCCGCCCCGGTTGGTCCCGAACCCTGGATCGAAGAAGCCGGCATAATGGGCCCGAAATTCGCCGAGCTCTGGCGCAATGGGCGCCATTTCCGCAGCCTGCAAGGCCGGCACTTTCACAGCCTCGCGGGAAGCAAGAATATAGAACTCATCGGGGTTCAAGACGATCCGGCCACGATGGGCCCCAATCGGCTCCCAGAAATCCTCTAGGCCGTGGGCGCCAATACGGCGGAGATCAATGACGCCCGCATGGCGTTTGGCCCGCCAGCCAACCGGACGGCCCTCCTCGGCTTCGAGATCTATAGAGACCGTCTTCTCCGTAACATCGAGCGATTTCCCCCGCCGCAAGCGCAGTTGGGCGAGCCTGTCCCCGGGCCGTACAAGAACCGAAAAGGTGCGCGGGCTGATCTCCAAATAGAGTGGGC
This sequence comes from Pseudomonadota bacterium, assembly GCA_038534535.1. Taxonomy (GTDB): domain Bacteria; phylum Pseudomonadota; class Alphaproteobacteria; order Caulobacterales; family Hyphomonadaceae; genus CALLCD01. Next base: position 13,025 of record JBCAWP010000043.1, on the reverse strand, counting down.
CCGAATATCCCGTCGGGATGTCATCGAACGCCTTGCCACGATTGGTCACCACGCGTGTAAAGACGTCGATACGACCCGTGGAGCTCTTCGGGTTTGTCCGCCCAGAAATGCCAGGCGGCAAGCGCAGGCTTTCCCGAAGCGGCACAAGGTAAACGCACCCCGTTTCCAAGACGGCCCCACCGGCACCGAGATCAATCCGGTGCATTTGCAGTCCCGGCTCCTGCAGCACCTGAGCCACCGTGCGATCACGTCCGGGCAAGAAGCTCGCGCGCAGCCGGTAGGCATCCTCCGCCAGGCGTAGGTCAAGGCTCGCTGGCTGAACCTGATCTTCGTCCAGGGCCTCATGGGTGCGGATGGCGCCCCTGTCCACCAGGGCACGAAGCTCCCGGTCCGGAAGAACACCCACTGCTTCGATTTGCTCCCGCGCCATGACTTGACCCTTCTGGTGCGCCGCGCCTAAGTCCGCACTTCGCGAACACTTAAGGACATAGCATGGCCGATTCGCCAGCACATGACCCGAAGAAGACTTGGTCGCCGGCCACCCGCGCCGTCCGGGGCGGGCTCGACCGGTCGCCCCATGGCGAGATCTCCGAAGCTCTATACTTAACGTCGGGCTATGCGTATTCGAGCGCCGAAGAGGCCGCCGCGCGCATGTCGGGTGACCTGCCCGGCTTTGTCTACTCCCGCTATGGCAGCCCGACGGTGGCCATGCTCCAAGACCGATTGGCGCTTCTAGAAGGCGCTGAAACGTGCCGCGCGGCGGCGTCCGGTATGGGGGCCATTTCCGCCGCTATGACCGCGCCTTTGAAACAGGGTAGCCGCGTCGTCGCCGCCAAGGCACTCTTCGGCTCCTGCCGCTGGATCGTCGGCACGCTGCTGCCGCGCTACGGGGTCGAAACGGTCTTTGTTGACGGACATGATCTGGATCAGTGGGCAGACGCGCTCTCCCAACCAACCGATCTCGTTTTAATCGAAAGCCCCTCAAACCCCCTCCTTGACGCGGTGGACATCGCCGCTGTTGCCGAACTCACCCACAAGGCCGGCGGACGGCTGGTCGTCGATAATGTGTTTGCCACACCGGTGCTCCAGAAGCCCTTGGAGTTTGGTGCCGACATCGTCGTTTATTCCGCGACAAAACATATGGATGGCCAAGGGCGGGTCATGTTGGGCGCGATCCTCACCGACGCGGCCTATATGGAGGAGGTCTACGACCCATATCTGCGCCATACCGGGCCAGCGCCATCGCCATTCAATGCCTGGGTAGTCTTGAAAGGGTTGGAGACGCTCGCCCTTCGCGTCAATGCGATGAGCGATAGCGCTGCGCACCTTGCGGACGCGATTGCTGCCCATTCCAAAGTCAAAGCGGTGCGGTATCCCGGCCGGGAAGACCATCCGCATTATGGCGTACACGCCGGCCAGATGACCTCCGGCGGAACGATGCTGGCGCTCTCGGTGGATGGCGGCCAGGACGAAGCCTTCCGTTTCCTGAACAGTCTCCGGCTCGTCGATATCTGCAATAATCTTGGCGATGCGAAATCGCTGGCCTGCCACCCCTGCACGACCACGCACCGGGCGCTGAGTGCCGAGGAACAGGTCTCCATGGGGCTTGACCCGAGCTGGGTGCGGCTGTCGGTCGGTCTTGAAGATACAGGCGATCTCGAAGACGATCTCCTCTCCGCACTCGACGCCATCTGAGACCTTGGAAGGACGGACACCGCCGATGACCACGTTTCCATACGAGGCCGAAACGGCAGGGATCATTGTCCGCGTCCGGCCGACTTATCTCGCAGATGAATCGAAACCGTCGGAAAATAAGTTTGTGTGGGCCTATCAGGTCGAGATCGAAAACGCCCGCGACGAAGCCTGGCAAGTCGTCTCCCGCCACTGGCAAATCGTCGACGCCCATGGACGGGTCCAAAACGTCGAAGGGGAAGGCGTTGTTGGCCAGACACCAACGCTCGAACCTGGCGGTGTCTTCCGATATACGTCCGGCGCCCCATTATCGGCGCCGTCTGGCATGATGGGGGGGCGCTATGATCTGCTCGGCCCGTCAGGCGAGGCGCTCACAGCCACGATCCCGACATTCTCCCTCGACAGCCCGTTCGATCGCAGCCGGCCAAGCTGACACCATAGCGCCGCCCGCGCATCGCCATCAACGCTGTCAAAAATGAGGGACCATCACAGCGGGTCATAGCCCCGGACGTTACAGATCAGACCTTGTCGACTTGCTCATATTCGATGTCGACCGGCGTTGCGCGGCCAAAGATCGAAACGGTCACTTTCAGGCGGGCCGTCGCTTCGTCAATCTCTTCCACTTCCCCTTCAAAACCCTGGAAGTTTCCGGAATTGATCCGAACCTTTTCACCGACTTCAAACCGGATCGTCGGCCGTGGGGCGTCAATTGCCTCCTCGACTTGGCCAAGAATGCGATTCACTTCGCGCTCGGGCACAGGCAAAGGCTTTTTCCCGCCATCGGTACCGAGGAAGCCCGTTACCTTTGGGGTGTTTTTCACGAGGTGGTACACATCATCGGAAAGCTGTGCCTTCATCAGCACATAACCCGGGAAAAACTTCTTCTCGCTCGTGCGCTTTCGTCCACGAACGACTTCAACGACTTCCTCAGTCGGCACTTCCAGCTGTTCTATCAGCGCGTCGAGGCCGGTCGATTCTGCTTGCTCACGAATGTGCGCTGCCACCTTCTTTTCGAAGTTGGAGTAAGCGTTGATGATATACCACTTGGCTTCAGCCATCATTTTAGCGCTACGCGCTCCTCTGTAATTACTAGAAGCCCGTCACAAGCCGGACCAGTCGAGCGATGATCTGATCTCCGGCGAAAAGAAACAGGGCCACAAGGGTCGACATGATCAGCACCATGATCGTCGCCGTGACCGTCTCGGACCGGCTGGTCCATGTCACTTTTGATCCCTCAGCGCGAACCTGACGTACGAATGTGATGGGTCCCGTGCGCTTTGTCTTTTCAGCCATCTCAGTCTTGCTCATTGTCGGAAAGTCGCGGGTTTAGCTCGTTTCCACCGGTACGTCTATGGTCTATCTGCCTCTACTGCGGACAGATGGGCCCGCACTTCGCCGCCCGCCGAGGAGAAAACTGTGAGTGACGAAACGCCAAATGCAAACAATAAACAGGCAGGCCTGTCCTTCGACCGGCTCGCTGCCATTTTTGCGATCGGTGTCTCTTTTGCGGCGATGGCAATCTCCTTATTGGAGGTCTCTTCGATCCGGGCCCAACAAAAGGCTGAGGTCTGGCCCTACATCGAAATTGATCAGTCTTATACATCGGAGGGATATGAGCTTCGGCTCACCAATAAAGGCGTCGGGCCTGCCTTGATGTCGGACGTTGTTCTCTTAGCGGGCGGTGCACCCGTGTCGGACCTTGATGCGTTCATTGCTGATACAGTCGGCGAAGCGGACGCCTTCAGCTACGATATCTACTTTAGAACAGACCCATCCGGCGGGGTCGTTGCCCCTGGTGAAACCTACACACTCTTCGGCGTCCCCTGGACGGACGCGACCCGCCGTTTTATCGAGAACGCGTCGGATGAGATCGACATAAAAACTTGTTTTTGCTCCATTTATGAAGAGTGCTGGACCGCGACATTCAGGTCTCGGCGCCCGGAAGTTGCACAATCCTGCCCTCAACCATCCGCAGAGTGACGGAACACAGCCAGTCCCGCCGGCGGCAGAGGACCGTCGCCGATCAGCTGGTCTTGACCAAACAAACGCGCGAGGTCTGGGGCTGACAGGGTACCGGGGCCGTAATTGGTCACGAATGTAAGGTCGCCGCGTCGGCGCATGCGAAGACCCTCGGGTAAAGCCAGCGTCTCAAGTCCCGCCGCGCGCGCGAGCTCCGCAATTAGCCCGTCGAGCAGAGCATCGTCCGGCCAGACCGAAAGATATCGGAACCTGCCGTTCCGGAATAAAGCACCGGTCCCATCTTCCAGGGTCGCCTCCGGCAGAAGATCGGTTTCGACAAATTCGCGCCACCGCCTCGCCTCGAACACCACTTCACCCATCCTACCGGATAGCGCGACCCCCGGACGAAGGCTTTCGACCCGGGTCACTTTCAAGGGAAGCTTGTCTTGTATCAGGCCTGGCGGCAAATCTCCGGGCAGTTGGAAGTCTTGTTTTCTGGACCCAGACCGCGGCCCGAACAAGACCTCCGCTCCGCTCGCAGCCAAGCGTGAGACAAGTGTGTCGTCCATCATCACAACGCTCGGCACGACAACGGCCCTATATTCAGAAAAATCAGCAGCTTGCGAGCAAACATCAACATTCAACCCTGCCCGCCGCAAAGCGCTATATGCGGCGAATACGAGCTCGTCATATCGAAAACTGCGCCCCTGTGGCTGGGCCTTTAACGCCCACTGAGAAGGATAATCATAGATCAGTGCGACCGGTGCCGGCTCAGTGTCTTGAAGGTTTCCAAGCCTGTCCAGGATCTCAAGGGCGCTGTGTGCCTCTCCCGTTGCGATATCGGGGGTGCGGTCCGGCCGGTTTAAACCGGCATGGAGTTGTTCTTGCCCGAACGGCACCTGTCGCCAGCGAAAATAACTGACAAATTCCGCCCCATGGGCCGCGGCCTCCAAAGTCCATAGTTTCACCATGCCAGGCAGCGGCGCGGGGTTGTATCCCGACCAGTTCACCGGGCCCGGCTGCTGCTCCATGACGCCGAAGCGTCCGCCACCCACGCCGCGATAGAGATCATGGTGAAAGGCCGCAAAGTCCGGATGGCCCGTGCGCGCATGTTTAACCTTCGTTGTGCTGTCCCACCAGGCCGTCTCCAAGAAACCAAGCGGATAGCTATCCCACGTCGCAATCTCGAGGTCCCTGCCCACATCGTAGTGATCGAAATCCGGGAAGTGTCCCATGAAATTGTGTGTGATGGGCAGATCAGGGGAATGGGCGCGGATGATATCGCGTTGGGCGCGGTTGAAGCGCTGAACCTGATCCGACGAGAAACGCCGCCAGTCTAGGACATGGGCTGGATGGGGCTCGGTGACGGGTCTCAGGGGTGGATCAACCTCGTCAAAGGATCGATAGGTCATGCTCCAGAATACCGTGCCCCAAGCCTTATTGAGCGCGTCAATTGAGCCGTATCGATCCGCGAGCCATGCGCGAAAAGCCTCGGCTGCTGCTGGGCTGAAGCTCTCCACCGTATCGTGGCATCCATACTCATTATCGGTTTGCCACATGGCAATCGCGGGGTGCGCACCATATCGCCGAGCCATGGCCTCAACTATGCGTCCCGCCTCGCGTCGATAGTCCGGGCTTGAAAAGCAATAATGGCGGCGCGATCCGAACTGCCGCACTTGTCCATGGCGATCATAGGCGAGGATTTGGGGATAGGCATCCACAAGCCATTTGGGCGGCGTCGCTGTCGGTGTCCCAAGAATGACCTTGAGGCCGGCGGCCCCTAGCGTCTCAATCGCACGATCGAGCCACGCCCAAGCGTACACGCCAGGCTCCGGTTCCAGGCGGCTCCACGCGAACTCGCCGATCCGGACATAGGTCAGCCCAAGCGCCGCCATGCACGCAGCGTCGTCAGCCCAGGCCGTCTCCGGCCAGTGCTCAGGATAATAACACACACCCAGTTTCACGATTGCAAACCCCTCCGCATGCGGACACGCCGGTATTGCTCGATTTAAGCGGCCTGGCCATATCTGAACGGGATTTTTGGATGGTGCCGCAAGGGAGAATTGAACTCCCGACCTCATCATTACCAATGATGCGCTCTACCACTGAGCTACTGCGGCTTTGCCAGTTGTGTGACGAGCCATTAGCTTAAGCACCAAAAGATGAAAAGACCATTCACACAGGGACTGTCTGAACTTGCCGAAAGACATTTCACCGGAATCCGCCGCGGACCGAAAGGCGAAGGCGCTCAGGGCTAATCTCCACCGGCGCAAGGCCGCCAAGCGGCGCGCCGATACGGAGCGTGCAGCGGCTAATGACCGCGATACGAAGACCAAAACGTAACCGACATGTCCGGAAGCGATCCAGCGCGCTATACCCTAGACACCGGTGGCCCACTCGCGGTGACGATCTCCGAACGGGGCGCCGCCTTGGTTGACATGCGCTGGCGCCGAAATGGTGATGATACGCTCGGGAACCTCGTCCTTGACCCCGACCATTCTGAATATGATCGCGAAACCGATGAAGCCCGTGTCGGCGTCATCGTCGGGCGTGTCTGCGGCCGGATACGGGATGCCCGATATGTATCGGCTTCGGGAGCGACTGTTGAATTAACAGCCAATGCGGACCGCCACCACCTGCACGGTGGCGGCGCGGGCGCGCTTGGCCGGTGCATCTGGTCCGTCGCCGAGTATCAACCCCACCTCGGCCGTGTTCGGTTGACCTGCCAGTCACCGCACGGCTCTGAAGGGTATCCTGGCAACCTGTCGGCCGAAGCAATCTACCAGGTCGAGGGCAGCGCGCTGACACTCCAGCTAAGTGCCGTTAGTGACCGGGCGAGCCCGATCAATCTCACCGCCCATCCCTACTTCAATCTTGCGGGATCAACCGGCCCCGCGGCACGGGCACAGATGCTTCAGATCAATGCGCGCAGCATATATGAAATCGACGGTGATCTCGTGCCCACGGGTCGCGTCGCGGCCTTCGATTATTGGACGACACAGCGCCCGGTCAGCGATCGTCAACTCGATACCGTTTTTGCGCTGCCGCCTCGCGCGCGCTGGGCCGCCCGCCTCGTCTCCCCGCAGACACAATTGGCCCTGCAGGTCGAAACCGACCAGCCAGCGCTCGTGGCCTATGACGGCGCGCACCTGCCAGCCTGTTTCCGATCCGCAGGCGGAGGCGTCTGTTTGGAACCCCAGGGCCGCCCCCTCGCGGCAAAGGAAAATGGGCCCGAACAGCCGGCAGGTCTCAGATGGTCGAGCCAGATTACGTACCAGTTATCCGATGTGATATAGTCACGGCACCAGTGCGTTAGATAACCCTACAAGCCCAATGCGGGCGAAAATTCCTTTCGCCAAGCCACACTTATGGCGCGTCATCCTGCCCCCGATATTCGCCTCGGTGGCATGAGTCTGTGGCCCACCGGCAACAGGTTCACGAGTTGCACACGCTAGAGTGATAAAAGTGTGACGCGTCTAATTGACCGTCCGCGCGCCTCCATCCTACCCCTAATGTCGGAGCAGTCGGCTTAGCTGACTGATCAGGGCCGGGGCAAATGTCCCGGAATGTGTGTGACCAAACTTGATCTGCGGCCCGAAAGACAAAAACGGGGTCCGCAGGTCGCCAGGTGAGAGGAGCTCAGGGTGACCCGAGAATCTATGAAAACTAAATTGCTAGCGACGACGCTGCTGTTCGGCTTGTCCGGCGGCGTCTGGGCCGGCGCAGCTATCGCGCAGGACGCAGATGGCGATGTCGTGGAAGTTGTCAACGAGACAGAAGAAGAAGCAGTCCAGGAACGGATCGTTGTTACGGGTTCGCGCCTGCGCCGCCCAGAATACACATCGGTCTTCCCAACCGAGTTTATCAATCTCGAGGAAATCGAACGTAACGGTTTCAGCAACGTCGCTGACGCACTGAACGCGACGCCGGGCTTTAACCCGGGGATCGACCCGATTGGCGGCCAAGGCGCAAACATCGGTGCTAACTTAACGAGCTTCCTCGGCCTTGGCGTCGAGCGGACGCTGACGGTTGTTAACGGGCGCCGGTTTGTTGCTGGTGACGTTGGCGGAAGCCTCGCAGTTGACCTTAACGTGATCCCTAACGCGCTCGTCGCGGGTATCGAAACGGTCGGCGTCGGCGGCGCCCCCGTTTATGGTGCTGACGCAATTGCCGGTACGGTCAACATCCTCCTCAAGGAAGATTTTGAGGGCCTGGACGTGCGCGGCCAATATGGCGTGTCGGAGTTCGGCGATGGAGATAATTTCAACGTCGAATTTACACTAGGCGCAAACACAGCAGATGGACGCGGAAACGTGACCTTTGCTGTTCAATACTCGGACGCGCAGGGCCTTCTCGATACCGCTCGCCCGGACCTATTTACGAACGAACCGTTCATCTCGAACACAGCCAGCACGAGTGTTGATCTCGACGGCGACGGAGTTCCAGAAGAACTGAGCGAAATTGACGTTGACGGCGACGGGATGCCAGACTCTGTGTTCCGCCTGTTCAACGCAACAGGGTTGGCCGGTCAGAACGTACAGCTGTTTACAAACGGCGGTGTCGCCTCACCTGGCGCAACGTTTCTCCCAAGCATTGGCTTAGGCTCGTTCGACGGACAGTTTTTGCAGTTTGCGCCAAATGGCGACCTGATCCCGTTCGAAGCCGGAACAAGTATCCCCGGAACCAGCCTGTTCTTCGCCCAAGGCGGAACACCGTTCGATTTCTTCGACCAAGCTGGCCAAGTACTCTCGCCACTTGAGCGGATCGCGTTCGGCTCAACGTTCAAATACGAGTTTAACGACTACGTTAAATTCAAAGGCGACTTCCAAGCTGCGAATACGCGGTCGACGGAGTTGACAAACCAAGGTGGTTTCCAGACCTTTGCGTTCGACGATTTGGGCGGTCCGATTACGGTTCCTGTTTCAAATCCGTTCCTCAATGCGCAAGCCCAGGGCGTCCTTGCCGGCGTTGGGTTAGGTCCAGACGACTCATTTGTGTTGAGCCGCTTCAATAATGACCTTGTCGGAAGCGGTGCACGGGACTCCGAGAGCTTCGTGTGGCGGATCTCTGCAGGTCTCGAAGGCGAGTTTGAATTCGCCAATCGCGACTTCTACTGGGACCTCTACGGAACCGCGGGTGAAACGACCAACGAGACGGCGCTTCAACCTCTTATCAATGATGTCCGCTTCCTGAACGCGCTAGAAGCTGTGACTTTGACCCAAGATGATGTCGACACGATTGAAGCGAACGGCTCACCTTTCGGATCAATCGGAGCTGTTGGCGATATCGTCTGTCAAACGACACGCGACTTCGCGCGAGGTGATGTAGATCTGGAAGACATTCGCGGCGTACTAACAGGCAGTGGTCTGTTCCAAACGCCGGCCGATGCGACAGATGTAACACAGTGTGTGCCTCTCAATCTATTCGGTGAAGGGGCTGCGAGCCAAGAGTCTTTGGACTTCGTGGTCCAGAACGCTTCAATCCAGTCCGACATTGACCAGTCGATCTTCGCCATCAACTTTGGCGGGGAGTTGATCGAGCTTCCAGCCGGCGCCGTGGCCTTTAACGTCGGGTATGAAACCCGCCGCGAGCGCGGCAGCTTTGTGCCGGATTCTGGCGCGGTTGTAGGCCTGGGTCGCTCGGGCGCATCCCCGCCAACGGGTGGATCATTCACAACGAATGAATTCTTGGCCGAGGTGGCTGTTCCACTCATTTCGCCCGAGTTGGAGCTTCCATTCTTACATGCCGCAGAACTGACCGGTCAGGTTCGCCAGATCAACAACTCCATCGCCGACGATGATCTCGTTTGGACGGTTGGCGGTAGTTTCTCGCCGATCCCTGATATCACGTTCCGGGGGAACTATACGGAATCTGCTCGCTCGCCATCTGTGACGGAACTATTCAGCCCACTCGCAACCTCGTTCCAGTTTGCCGATGATCCGTGCGACGATGACTTCTTTGAAGACGACCTTCCGGGTCAAGAAGGAACGCGTCTCGCCAACTGCGCGGCTATCGGTATCGATGCAACGTCGTTCGCGTCAAATGTTGAGAATGCGACGGTCACCGGTTTGTCCGGCGGCAATCCGACTCTGAACAACGAACTGGCTGAATCATTCTCGGTTACGGCGGTCCTTGAGCCTAGATATATCCCAGGGTTGGCCATCAAGGCCGACTACATCTCGATCGATATCGAAAACGCGATCTTCGACGTCGATCTTGAGGATAATCTCGAAGCCTGCTTCGACTTGCCAACCGACGAGTTCCTTGCTGCCCAGGCGGGATTCGCTTTCGGTTCACCAGGTTCTCCTTGTAATAATTTCCTGCGGGACGATGCTGGTCAGGTCACGAACTTCCAAGTTCAGAACGAGAACATTGGTTTCATCAACACTGAGTTTCTCAACATTCAGGCTGACTATCAGTTTGCGGTTGCGGACGCGGCGAAACTGATGCGCATCTCCGACGGTGCAGGTGATCTTGGAAACTTCGCGGTCACATTCCAGGCATTCCACACAATTGAACGGGAAACCGAGATCTTCGGACGCCTGCAGGATAATACTGTCGGCGGCTTCTTTGATCCGCGCTGGTCGGGCCTAGCCGATTTCACTTGGAGTGGCTATGGAGTCACGGCTTTCTGGCGGGTGATTTGGCAAGACCGGGCTCTGTTTGACCCGCAAGAAGAAGACTTCTTCGTCGATCTGGATGAGAATCTTGTGCTCGACTCCGGTGGTCGAGTGGTCAACAACGTGTCGATCGCCTATGATCTCTCGCAGGCATCCAATTTGATCGATAACCCAACGATTGTTCAGTTCAATGTGAACAACCTCTTCGGTCGGGAGCCAGATACAATCGAACGTGTCTTTAACGACTTTGATTTCCAGGAAGAGTTCGGACGGAGCTTCCTGATCTCGCTCAGAACGCAGTTCTAAGCTCTAGAACTTCTATAAGATTGAAGGCGGGCCTTTCGAGGCCCGCCTTTTTCTTTGCTGCGATCGCGTTTTAGTTAGTCAGGGTCGCGCGAACGGCCCGCGCCCAACCGGACAAAAGGCGTTCACGGACATCTGTCGACATCGACGGTGTAAATCGGCGCACATCGCGATCTCGTTCGGTCCAGTCTTTCGGGCTCGTCCAACCGAGTTCCATCCCCGCGAGCGCCGCAGCGCCGAGGGCTGTCATTTCTTGATAAGCCGGCCGCTCGACAGTGAGGTCACACACATCGGCGATAAACTGCATCAACCAATCATTCGCCGCCATTCCACCATCGACCCGCAAAGTTGATACAGCCGCCCCATCGGCAGAAAACGCCTGCAGGAGGTCATGGGTCTGGTAGGCCGCTGCCTCCAATCCAGCCCGAACGATATGGGCCGCGCGGGTACCACGGCTGAGGCCAGTTAGCATCCCCCGCGCGTCCGCCACCCAGTGCGGCGCACCGAGGCCTGTAAAGGCCGGAACAAAGTAAACGCCGCCCGTGCTGGTGAGGCTTTGCGCCATCGCTTCTGTATCGGCAGCCTGTTCAACCAAGGTAAGTTCGTCGCGCAGCCATTTCACGACAGTCCCTGCATTAAAGATCGAACCTTCCAACGCGAAGGCTCCGGCACCGCCCATATCAACGGCAATTGTCCCCAAGAGCCGATTCTTTGATACCGGCGTCTCCGCTCCGGTGTTGGCGACCAGGAAAGCCCCTGTTCCATAAGTGATTTTGGCCTCACCGGGCCGCAAACAGCCCTGCCCCACAAGCGCAGCCTGTTGGTCCCCAATCGCTGATAGAATCGGTATCGGCCGACCAAACAGATCTTGGTCAGTCTCACCAAACGCATGTCGACTCGGGCGTATCTCAGGTAAAAGTGCGCCGGGTACTTTGAAGAGGTCGCACATTTCGCGGCTCCAACCGCCCGCATCGCCAAGACCGAGACGCGCGAGCAAAGTTCGCGATGCGTTGGTCGCGTCCGTCGCATGCACGCGGCCACCGGTCAGTTTGGCGATCAGGAAACTGTCGACCGTGCCGAACGCGGCCGCTCCGCTTGAGGCGAGGTCAGCAGCCCCGTCTACATGTTCGAGCAGCCATGCGATTTTCGTGGCCGAGAAATAGGGATCCAGGAGCAATCCCGTCACGCTATTGACCTGCGACTCATGTCCCGCCGCTTTCAGCGCATCACAAACCGGCGATGTCCGCCGATCCTGCCAAACAATTGCCGGTGCGACGGGACGCAGAGTTGACCGCTCCCAAATGAGTGTTGTTTCGCGTTGGTTCGTAATTCCGATGCCGGCGATCTTCGCCGAACCGCCAACTTGATCGATAACGCGCCGGCAAACCGCGAGCGTTTTCGACCAGAGCCCCTCGCCGTCCTGTTCAACCCAACCGTCCGCTGGATAAGACAGTGACACCTCCTCCTGCTCGACGGCCACTTGGCGGAAGGATTGATCGAAAGCGATTGCGCGGGTCGATGTTGTCCCCTCATCAATCACCAGAATGTATTTTGACATGCGCGTTTCCCTAGTTAAGGCGCCAATTTCTTACCTATCAGCACTCCATTATCGTTTTCGAGACCTCAGAGTGTCGCGTCGATCCCGACCGGGCAAGGTCAAGGCCGATAACCCCGCGCGGATAATCACAAATGCCAATAGAGGGGGAGCTCAAAACAAAAAAAGCCCCCGAAAAGCCGAAGCTCTCCAGGGGCTTATTGGGTGCGGGAGTAGGATTTGAACCTACGACCTTCAGGTTATGAGCCTGACGAGCTACCGGGCTGCTCCATCCCGCGTCAGCATAGCTGGCGCTCACGTCGACTTGTGCGTAACGAAAGCACCATTCCGACCATCGCGTCCAGCAAAGAACCGGATGAACAGAAAAGGTATCGAAAGGGAAGATTTCTGCAAGTTTGTCTCGCTTCGGCAGACCCGGCAGCGACCTACTCTCCCGCGTCTTAAGACGAAGTACCATCGGCGCAGGGGGGCTTAACGACCGAGTTCGGAATGGGTTCGGGTGGGGACCCCCCGCCATAACCACCGAGTCGGCGGAAGCGAGGCAAATAATAAACTAACCAACATGTTAGAGCCGCTTCTGAAAGCGGCGCGAAAATAATATAGCGAGCGCTTATGCGCTTACCGCTACACATGGGTTTCTCGATCAAGCCATTCGAGCAATTAGTACCGGTCAGCTCCACGCATCGCTGCGCTTCCACATCCGGCCTATCGACGTGCTAGTCTTGCACGGCTCTCAAGGGAAACCTGGTTTTGAGGTGGGTTTCCCGCTTAGATGCATTCAGCGGTTATCCCTTCCATACATAGCTACCCTGCTGCGCGGCTGGCGCCACGACAGGTCCACCAGAGGTATGTTCATCCCGGTCCTCTCGTACTAAGGACAGATCCTCTCAAGTTTC
>JBCAWP010000042.1:0-13814 GCA_038534535.1 Pseudomonadota bacterium | reverse complement strand
GACCTGGGCGAAGTCCCCCGAATGGCTGACCCATAAGGGCACCGTCGGGCGCGCGATCTGGGGAGAGGTCCACATTTGCGACGAGGCGGGCAATGAAGTGCCCGTCGGTCAGGAAGGTCAGATCTATTTTGGGGGCACACCCACACCAAACTATCACAATGCGCCTGACAAAAACGCTGCCGCTCTGAACCCTCAGCGTGCGGATTGGTCTTCCCTCGGCGATGTCGGCAAGCTGGACGAGGATGGTTATCTCTACCTCACCGACCGCAAGGCCTTCATGATCATTTCTGGCGGTGTGAATATCTACCCGCAGGAAACCGAAAATATTCTCATCACACATCCAAAGGTCGCCGATTGCGCTGTAATCGGTGTGCCCGACCCGGACTTCGGAGAGGCCGTTAAAGCCGTTGTGCAACCGATGGACGGCATCGCGCCGGACGAAGCCCTCGCGGAAGAATTGATGGCCCACTGCGTGGAGCATCTCTCCAAACTCAAATGTCCAAAGAGCATCGATTTTGACCCAGAGCTGCCGCGCCACCCGACCGGTAAACTCTACAAGCGCCTGATCCGCGACCGCTATTGGGGCAACAAGGACTCGCGGATCGTTTAGAACCGTTCGTACTGTTCACCAGCGATCCAGACATAACGTGCCTGACCGTCTGCAGCGCGTTCGTCGCCCATAACGAGGAGTGGATGCAACTCGGCGGGGGCGCCGGCCAATTCGAGCTTGAGCGTGTAGCCATCGACCTCATAAGTTCCAGACGCAGCCGTGACCTGGCGCGGCCCGCGTTTTGGAATCTCGGCAATGTCCATTCGCCCCCCGGGGAAGACCTCGTAGAGCCGGCCCCTGAAGGACTCATTGAGCGTGCTCGGCGTGTATGGGACGGGGAGATAGCGCCCCACCGGTAATGCGCCGGCATGGGGCTCGATTTCCGCGATCGTCTCCTTCCAGTCCGTGTCATCGGCGGACTTGAGTTCAATGTCGCCGCCGCGCCGTCGCCACGCCATCACATCATCTGGATTGGAGGCCATCTCACGACTTATCTTATCAACGTCGAACACCGTTTCGCCGACTGGCCAGGCCCGGCCATCTTCCAGCAACCAGACGAAGCCAATGCCGATATCCGCAGCGCTGCCGGTGGGGCCGTAGAGGCCCAGCACATTAACCTGAACCTCAATACGGGAGACGACCCCTTTGGGTTGGTCCTCGGCCGCCGTGAGACTGTTTACCGTGGCGACACAGATCGCCGCCGTCACAAAGGTTCGTAGCACTTTGTCCTCCCGCAGAACGCGCCCCTTATGTGCACCGTAAACACCCCAGATAGCAAAACGGTGACAGCCCACTCGCGTTTTACAAAGACTTGCAAGACATATTGTTATTCGATAATGTTCGCGTATGGCTGAAAGAGATGATTATGCGCCGGGAGATGTGGTCTCGGTTCGGTTCGGCGGCGTTCTGCGCCATTACGGGGTTGTGACCATGCGCGGTACGGTGATCGCGAACTCGCGGTTGCGGGGCGGCGTTGTCGAGACGTCCCTTGAGGTCTTTGCCGATGGCCGGCGCGTCAAACGCCACCGTCACCGCGGTGGCGATCTGGACCGCTCCGTGGTTGAGGCCCGAGCACGCCGGCTCCTTGGAGCTGACTACAGGCTGATAAGTTCCAACTGTATTGACCTGACGCGGTATACCCACCGGCGCACACCCACGCCCTGGCAAATGGGCGCGGCCACGCTCAGCGCGGCCTCCGACCTTTGGCGGAACTCCCGGCGGAGATGACAGGCTTAGGCGGCCGAACTAGAGTACCCCCCGTGTCGAAGCTCATAGAGAACCAGCGGCATTTGTTCGATCTGCCGGACGATGTCGCCTATTTCAACGTCGCTGCGCTCGGGCCGCTTCCTATCGCTGCCGCAGAGGCCGGTTGCGACGGGCTGAATCGCAAGCGCCAGCCTTGGACGATCTCCAATGCAGATTTCTTCGCGGATACTGAACGCGTCCGCCCCAAACTCGCACAGTTGATCAATGCCGAGGCGGACGGCATCGCCTTTTGCGCCTCTGTCAGTTATGCCCTGGCCACCGCGGCGAACAATCTCCCCGTCAAACCGGGCCAGACGATCCTCGTTCTGGCCGACCAGTTTCCCTCGAACGTCTACACATGGCGTGCCCTCGCCGAACGCGTCGGGGCAAACGTTAAAACGGTCGGCCACGCAGAAGCGCCCGAGGCTCTGAACGACGCGCTCCTCTCGGCGATCACGCCCGAGACCGCGATCGTCGCCTGCGCTCAAGTGCGGTGGACCGACGGGGCACGGATCGATCTTGACGCCGTCGGCGCGCGGGCCCGGGAGGTCGGTGCCGCGCTCGTCATCGACCTGACGCAGAGCTGCGGAGCAATGGTGTTTGACGCTGCCACCACTCAACCGGATTTCGTCGCCTGCGCGGCCTATAAGTGGCTACTCGGGCCCTATAGCACCGGGTTTCTCTACGCCGCGCCAAAATGGCGGCGAGGCGTGCCGCTGGAGCAAAACTGGATCACGCGCACCAATGCCCGCGACTTCTCAAAACTGACCGATTATTGCGACGCGTTCGCGCCCGGGGCCCAGCGCTACGATATGGGTGAGCGATCAAACTTCGCGCTCTTGCCCGCGCTGGAGGCCTCGGTTGATTTGATCCTCGATTGGGGGGTCGCAAACATCGAGGCAACGCTGGGCGCGCAAAACGCTGGACTAGCGCGCCGGCTGGCGGCGCTAAGCCTCGCGTCTCCCCCGGCCGATCAGCGCGGGCCACACTATCTTGGCATTGCCCTGCCAGAGACGGCGCCGGCAGATCTGTCCGACCGGCTTAGGTCGGCGGGTGTCCACGTCTCGCGCCGGGGCAACCGGCTGCGTATCACCCCGCACCTCTTCACGACAGAGGCCGATATGAACCGTCTTGTCGAGGCGCTCAAAGTAGAACTTTCTCCGCCGCTTGCCGCCGAGAGATGACTTGCGATTGGCGCGTGCGCGCGCCAGAGTGCGCCAAGATAAATAGTATGGAGGGCCCCATGGCTACACCGCGTACAGTTGCATTTGCAGACCTTGAATCCCTGGTTGGCGAACATGTCGGAACATCAGACTGGCATGAGATCGACCAGGATCGGGTGAACCTCTTTGCCGACGCGACGGGCGACCACCAGTGGATCCATGTCGATGTGGAGCGTGCCACGCAATTCCTCGGCGCGCCGATTGCCCATGGCTATCTCACGCTGTCGCTTTTGCCGATGTTGTCCGGTGAGGTCTTGAGCGTCACTGGCGTCAGCCGCGGCATCAATTATGGATCCAACAAGGTCCGGTTTACAAACATGGTTCCGGTGGGATCGAAGGTGCGCCTCTCGCAGAAATGCCTCTCCGTTGAGGAGAAGGCCGGCGGCAAGCAGATGATCATGGAATCCACGATCGAGATTGACGGCCAGGATCGCCCAGCCTGCGTGGCCGAAGCGATTACGGTGCTCTACGGCTAGTGCCCTTGCCTTGGTACGGGTCTTGCGCAAGGTAAGCGCAAACCCGGCCCATTCTCGCCAGAATTGTCCGGAATGTTACAGGTCAGACAGAAAGTTTGAGGGACGCCGACCATGACCAGACTTGCCACGCTTTGGGCGCTTGCTTTGTTCGCCTTGGGAGCCATCGCGACGACCGCGCTCGCCCAGGACATCGACGAGATAGACTTTGGCGATGATCTCAGCACATGGGCAAATGATGGCGAATGCGACGACCCGCGGTTCTCAGGGGACGGCATGGCCGCAACATTGGATCGTCAGGATCTGATGCACGATGCGACGGACTGCCGAGCGCTCCTTGAATCCGGCGAGATCGAATTCTCAGCAACTCAATTCGATGCAACGCTGACAACTTTTGAAGACATTGATCTCGGCGACGATAGTGGCCGCTTCCCGGAAGACGGTGAGTGCGACGACCCCCGTTTCGAAGGTCCAGATATGTCCTCAAGTCCGGACCATGCGGAGATAAAAAAAGACCGCACCGACTGCTCCTTTGGACTACAAATGGGCAGCCTGACTGTGGCCGAGGATTTACCTCCCCCGCTTGAGAAGGAAATCGACGGGATCGAGTTTGGCCACGATAAGGGCTCCTATTCCAATGATGGCGAGTGTGATGATCCGCGATTTGCCGGCGCCGGTATGGCAACGATCGCTCTCGACCGCCAGAACATCGGCGGCGACCGAACAGACTGCCTTGCCGCTTGGGAAGCCGAGAGCATCCGGTATATTGCCGACTCTGTCCTCGATGGGTTCGATTTTGGGGACGATAAAAGTCTCTATGCCAAGGATGGGGAATGCGATGATCCCCGTTTTGTCGGTGATGCCATGTCGGCCAAACCGGCCATGTCCGGCTTGAAGCACGATGCCTCAGATTGCCTCGCGGCCTGGAAGGCCAGCGACATTGAGCCGGTTGAGGAACGCGACAATGGCGGCATTCTGATCCGCGGCGGCATCGTGTTCGGCGACGATACGGGCCAATATGCAGATGATGGCGAATGCGACGATCCTGGTTTTGTGGGTCTCAGCATGGCCAGTGGCGGCGGTAGCCCGGACCATGCTGGCCATGACCGAACAGACTGCCTCGCCGGCTTCGAAAGCGGCAGCCTGAAGCCAGCACCGCCTATGCCAATGAGCGCAACAATTGTCATTGATGACATCGATTTCGGCGACAATTCCAGCGCGTTTGCGAGCGACGGTGAATGCGATGATCCGCGTTTTGAAGGCGACGGGATGTCAGCGCGGCCAAGCAATACCCATCGCCAGCGCGACGCGATCGATTGCCTGATGGCCTACCAGTCAGGACTTGTGGAGCGGCGCGAATAACGGCCTCGATTTGAAGTCCGCAGCGGTGGTATTATCTCAGGAGTAAGTTGAGAGGGTGCCAGCATGACGGAAATTCAAACCATCACTCGAACGGACCGTGAATGGCGTGAACGCCTCACGCCGGAAGAGTATCGCGTTGGTGTTAAGGAAGGGACAGAACCGCCCTTCTCGCCCGGAAATCACAATGACGAGAAGCGTAGTGGGACATATGAATGTGTCGGCTGTGGCACACCGCTTTGGTCTTCTGAACACAAATTCGACAGCGGCACAGGCTGGCCGAGTTTTTACGCGCCCCTCTCCTCCGACCTCGTCGGCCTAAAGCGGGATTTTAAACTGGTCTATCCGCGAACGGAATGTCACTGTGCCATATGCGGGCTGCATATGGGTCACGTCTTCAAGGATGGTCCGCCGCCAACGGGTGAGCGCTGGTGTATCAACGGCGTCGTGTTAAACTTTCGGCCTGCAGAGAGCTAACGTGCCGGAACGCAGTGACCCCCGAAAGTTGTAATCCCCTGTGACGAAATCAAAACCGCCTGTCGCGCCGCGCAAGCCCCGCGAAATTGAGCAGCATGGCCTTGTCCGTCATGATCCCTATGCCTGGATAAAGGACGAAAACTGGCAACAGGTCATGCGGGACCCATCCGTCTTACGCGCCGACATTCGTGCCTATTTGGAAGCGGAAAACAACTACACCAAAGTGCACCTTGAAACGCCGCTTGCCGCGCTGGTCAGTGAGCTGGTCGCTGAAATGCGTGGACGGATCAAAGAAGACGACACCTCTGTTCCAGCTAAGGACGGGGCGTATGCCTACTTCACCCGCTTCCGGGATAATGGCGAATACCCGCTCTTTGTCAGGCGGGTGGCCGAGACGGCGTTTGACGAGGGGAGCGCCGAAGAGCTTCTCTTCGATGGAGACGCGGAAGGTGCCGGCGAAGCGTATTTCGATATTGGCACAATCGCCCATGCGCCGGACCATGGGAAAATTGCCTTCGCCGTCGACCGCCAAGGCAGCGAATATTATGCCCTGTCGGTTCGCGACCTTGAGACCGGTGAAACGGTCGACACAGGCATCGACAAATGTACCGGCGACTTTGTCTGGAGCGGCGCCTCGGATGCGCTCTTCTGGGTGGAGCGGAATGAAAACGGGCGATCCTGCGCGGTCTGGCGTCGGTCCCTCACATCAATGGATGATGTGCTCATCTATCGTGAGCCCGACGAAGGGTTTTTTGTAGGGGTCAGCGAGTCCCAATCCGGCGACCTTATTTTTATTTCCTCGAATGACCACACAACATCGGAATGGCGGTGGTTGGATGCCAGGACGGCTGACACAACCCCGCATTTGATTGCCAAGCGTCAGACGGGGCATGAATATTCCTGCGACCATGGCGCAAACGGCGGCCCTATCCATGTCCTGTCGAACTATAGCGGTGCGACAGACTTTCAGATTTTCGCCGCCGAACTGGACGGTGGCGGCCCCGAAGCCTGGACCCCGCTCGTGGCCCATAAATCCGGGCGCTTGATCCAAGACATCGTTTCGCTGAAGGACTATCTCATCCGGCTTGAGCGAGAAGATAGCCTGCCGCGACTCGTCGTGCGCCGTCTCGCCGACGGTGATGAACATGCCATCGAGTTCGACGAGGCCGCCTATGCCCTTGGTCTCGGCGCGATGTACGAGGCCGATACCGACACGCTCCGGTTTAGCTACGCCTCCCCAAGTACGCCGGCGCAGGTTTTCGACTATTCCATTGCCGACCGGTCGCGCGCTTTACGCAAGACGCAAGAAATCCCGTCTGGTCACACCCCGTCCGACTATGTAACGGAACGCACCTTTGCCCGCGCAGCGGACGGGGCCGAAGTGCCCATCACCATACTGCGCCGCCGCACGACACCGCTCGATGGCACCGCGCCGCTTTTGCTCTATGGCTACGGCGCCTATGGGATTACGATCCCAGCTGGCTTCTCGACCAGCCGTCTGTCGCTCGTCGACCGGGGCATGGTCTTCGCGATCGCCCATATCCGCGGCGGCACTGCGAAAGGCTACCAATGGTATCTGGATGGGAAACTTGAGCAGAAAACAAAGACGTTCACGGACTATATAGCTGCCGCTGAGCATTTGATCGCGATGGGCCATACCGCCGAGGGGCGGATTGTCGGCATGGGCGGCTCGGCCGGCGGGCTTTTGATCGGCGCCGTGGCCAATCTAGCGCCGCACTTGTTTGCTGGGCTCATCGCCGCGGTTCCGTTCGTAGATGTCCTGAACACCATGTCCGATGCGAGCCTGCCCCTCACGCCGCCGGAATGGCCCGAATGGGGCAATCCAATTGATGATGCAGCCGCCTATCAGCGTATTGCGGCCTATGCCCCCTATGAGCAGGTGGCCGAACGTCCCTACCCCCAAATGCTGATTACGGGGGGATTGAGCGATCCACGCGTCACCTATTGGGAGCCCGCAAAATGGGCCGCGCGTCTACGCCACGACGCACCTGAAGGCGGACCTTACTACCTCAAGATCAACATGGATGCCGGCCATGCGGGCGCGACCGGCCGCTTCGAGGCCTTAAAGGAAATCGCCCTTGAATACGCCTTTGCGCTGCAGGTGACTGGCTTGGCGACAGACCCCGCCAAATAAGAAAACCCCGACCTGTTCCGGCCGGGGTTTTCCGCAGAACTTCAAGCCTCGGAAGGACCCGAGAACTAGCTCGCCTGCAGCTCTTCAAGCTTGGACGTGGCTTCGGCAAGGCGCTCCTCGACTGTCGCGCAGCCTTCTGGAAGATTGTCCGCACCGACGACTTTCAAGCGGTCGCAGGTTTTTTGTTCATTGACGATTTCTTGCTGGCGGGTGCGCTGCTCAAATACGACCAATGCTTTTGCTGTTGCCTGTTCTGAATCCATGAAGCCGAGCCAGCCGCGGCCACCGGAATTGTTCGCCCGGCCAAAGGCCTCACGCGCGCCCGCGCGGTCATCCCGCTCATAGCGCGACTGACCAATCTGCACCCAGGCAAGACCCCGATCTTTCAGACCGCCGGAGTCGAGCGCTTGCAGCAAAGCCTCCTCAGCCTTGTCCCATTGTTGCAGGTCGGCATAGGACCGTCCGAGACGTTCATACATCGCGCCAGAATTATTAATCCGAGCAGCTTCCTGGATCACAGGAATGGCGCGCTCATGGTCGCGGGCCACCTGATAAAGATTGGCGAGCAATTCGAGATTATCAAAGTTTTTCTCGATCCGACCCGCGTTCATTTCCTTCTCCAGGATGCGCGCCGCTTGGTTCGGAACGTCAAACTGGTTGTAGAAATTCACAACGCGCATGATCTCGTCTTCATTGGTCAACAGACCACCGAGATACATCGCTTTCTGGACCTCAAAGGCTTTGCGCTGGTCATCAGCCCGGAAGTAATCCCCGGCGATCGCATCCCAGAGCGTACGATCGTTCGGGTCACGCTCGAGCAAGGTTTCCAGCAATTGCGCTTTCTTTCCGAGCTGACCGGTTTTGTCATAGAGCAAAATCAGGAAGTCATAGACTTGGCGCGTGGCGCCGGGGCCGTCGATCTGGAAGACCTCCTCAGCCCACTTCAGCGATTCCTGAATGTTCTCTTTCTGATAATGCACCACAGCCAAGGTCCACTTGTGGTCGCGCGTTGGCTGCCCACCGGCCTCAATCCAGCGGTTCATCCAGGTGAGACCCTCATCGAGACGGTTCTCTCCGAAGTAGATCTGGGACAGTGAAAGATAGATCGGCACACGGTTCTCGCCAGAGATGAACCCCCGGTCGAGTGAGGTTTGGAGATCCTGGGCCGCGCCGAGATAATCGCCGTTCGCGATCTTGATCTGAGCACTCAAACCGAGAACCGCGCCTTCTTCATAACAATTCAGCGTTTCCTGGCGCAGCTTGTTCAGCGCGACCAGCGCGGCATTCGGATCATCATTAACCGTGAGCTCATTTTCGGCAGAGAGGTAAAGTTCACCTGTTGTCGACGAAAACTGGGTCTCTTCGCAGGCTTGGGCGAGCGCCGTGCCGGCCGTTGCGAGACATAGGCCGCTGGCCATGGCAGCGCCTAGAAGTGCAGTTTTAATACGCATGGATCAGCAACTCCTGGAAACGGTCATTTGCCCTAATCAACCGGAACTTTCCGGCCTTATCAAGGCGCTCTCTGCGGCGCATCCCGATTTTGTCGCAATAATTGCCAATCCGTGACGATTCGCGCCTGTTACACATGCAAACGGCACTTATATCGCCGCGTTTTCGTGCCCATCACTCCAGGGTGAATGCGATGGGCAAAATAACGTTCCGCTTGATCACAGCGCGACCGTTGACCAATTGGGGGACGAACTCGACCCGGCGGACCGCCGCCTCTGCATTAGCCACGAAAACGGCGTCAGAACAGCTCGCCATCACATTGAAAGGCCTTCCGGTAGTGTCGACGTCCAGTCGAACCACACAGTCGCCTTCGAGGCCGCGCGAGAGCGCTCGTTGCGGGTATGTTACCACGGGCTGACGAAGGGGGCGCAGATTGCCCGCTGGGATCTCGAGCAGACTGAAATCGACAAGGCTGTTTTGGTCGATCACGGGCCCCGCTGGCGCAGCGCCGCGAACGCTCGGCGTCGGCAAATCGATATCCGACTTATTCGCCGAATATCGCGGCGGCGGCGGTGGCCGTTCAGCAAGTGGCAGTTTCTCTGGGGTAACAAAGGTCTCCGAGCGAACGTCGCTCGTGACCCGTTCCGGCGTGATCCGGTCAATAACCCTTACGTCTTCCAGGGGTGCTGGCGCAAAATCGACAGCGATCAACCTTTCCATAATGAAAAAGAGCGCAAGGGTAATTATGGCCGCGCCAAACAGTTGAGAAAAAACTCTGTGGTCGATCACGCTGGCCGCTGAAACGGTCGGCGCAGACAACGCTGCGCTCTGGGTGTTCGATGAAAACAGTACCGGGGCCATGGTCTCCTCCGCAAAAAAATAGTTTATTCACCCTAGACTAGTTTCTACAGGCAGAAAACGCAACGGTTTAACCCAGATCAGCGCCATGGCATTGGGGGCACTTAAATCGAGGCGATAGAGACTAATAGATATAAAAAAGGGGAGCGATCCCGCTCCCCTTCTTATTCTGATGTGACCGCAGTCTGTGTCCCTAGCCGTCGAGGCTAAACACCAATGGATAAATCACGTTGCGGCGCTCTGTGGCCTGCCCACGCACAATTTTCGGTGCAAATTCCACCCGGCTAACGGCCCGTTCGGCCTCGCGCCGGAAGACATTGTCCGAGCAATCGGCCTCAACATTGTAGGGTCGTCCACGGACATCCACATCGAACCGAACGGAGCACTCGCCCTCGATCCCGCGTTCGGCGGCGCGCGACGGATATGTCACGAGCGGCGGGCGGATGGGCTGGGCATCACGGTCTGAAATGGCGATCGGGTTGATGTCGAGTGACTGGACCCGGTCGAAGTTCAACTCAGACGGCGCGGCGCCGCGGATATCAGGCGTCGGCAAATCGATGTCCGATTTGTTGGCCGATAGCTTTGGCGGCGGTGGCGGCTTGTCCGCCGACGCAATCCGCTGCGGCGCTGACCGTGCCCGTGCCCGCACGTCTTCATTACGTTGTTCTGGCGTGATCCGATCGATCGTCCGCGTCTCTTCCACTTCAGGGCGCTCATAATCACGAGAGATCAGAGCGTTCATCGTAAGGAACAGGCCGTAGACAATGAACGCGGCCAGCGGAATGCCAACAGCGAGTCGGAGAAGGGAGTTATTGAACATGTCGCCTCCTAGTCTTGCTCAGTCGATACGTTGATGGGATTCCGACCGTCAACTTCTGCGATCACGTCCATCAAGTTCACAAGCGCTTCGGCATTCGAATTTTCGTCCGCCTGGATCACCAGCTTACCGTTTGGGTTGTCTTCACGCAATTCACGGATCGTGTAGGCAATTGCGTTCGGTTCAACCTTCTCCTTGGCGATGTAGATGTCCGACTCTTCGTCAATGGCGATCAGGATCGCCAAAGGCTTCACTTCGTCATCGGTTTCTACATCAACGCGGGTGATCAGGGCACCCGGCTCTTTGATGAACTGCGCCGTCACAATGAAAAAGATCAGAAGGATGAACACAACATCGAGCATCGGTGTGAGGTTGATTTCTTCCTCTTCCGTGCTGGAGGCGGCGCCTACGCGTTTACGTCTAGCCATATCAGTCGCCTCCCTTACACATCACTCAGAATGACGTTGACCTTGTCGATCTCTGCCAGGGCTGCTTGGTCGCGGATCCGAACGATCGTGCCGTTCTTCGCTTCCGGATGAGCCTGGATAATCACCGCCGAGTTCGGCGTCTCAGCCCGTAACCCTTCAATCCGGCCGCGGACGGCACCAATGTCGGACAATCGCTCATTGATGAAGATGAGATTGGACTCATCGACCCGGATCAAAATGACCGGAACGGGATCAGAGGGTGTGTTTGATTGGGGTGGCGGCGGCTCAAGCTGGATCGCTTGCTCCTGAATAAAGACCGCCGTGACGATGAAGAATATGAGAAGGATGAACACGACGTCGAGCATCGGCGTCAGATCCACCTTGGCCTCTTCGACGGGGCGTAAACGTCTACCGCGCATGGCCAATCTCCATCTGATCTTCCACCGCTTGGACGGCGCGCGCGGCGCGCTTATCCATGCCGGACGAGAAGAGAATGCCGGAGAGCGACGCAACCATACCAGCCATAGTCGGGATCGTTGCCCGCGACACACCGGCCGACATCGCTTTTGCGTCGGAGCCGCCCGTGAAGGCCATAATGTCGAACACTTCGATCATGCCGGTCACCGTCCCGAGCAAGCCGAATAGCGGCGCCAAAGCCACGGCGGCTTTCGTGTAGGTGATATTGTTTTCGGCCGCCTGACGCACCTCCGAAACAATCTTATCCTTCACCCAATGTGAGTACACTGAGGAGTGGTCGGAACGCGAACGCCATTCCGACAATGCCTCATCTGCCACAGCCTCATGTGCGAACCGGAAGTAGAAGAACCGTTCTAGGATCAAAGCCCACATGACGAATGTGGCAAACATGATCACCAGAAGAACGGGGCCACCCCGGTCTAGAAAGGCTTGTAAGGTCTCAAAACCTGGCATGGGAGATCCTTTTCCCTTTCGGGAGAGGCCTTACGCCCCTCCCCGCTCCGCACGCTCGGCGACGAGGCCAGCGGCTTGCTCGTCAAGGATCTGCTGGTTGGACCGCGCCATGGTGGACGCAACCGTGCCGACAAGGATCAGCGGGATGGCCGCAATCAGGCCCATCACCGTGGTGACAAGCGCCTGCGAAATACCGCCAGCCATGATCTTCGGATCACCCGTTCCGTAGTTCGTGATCGCGGTGAACACAACGATCATACCGATAACCGTTCCGAGAAGGCCGAGAAGCGGAGCCACAGCGGCCAGCACTTTGATGATGTCGTTGAAGCGCTCAATCCGCGGCGTTTCCCGGAGGATTTGCTCGTCGAGTTTGAGTTCCAGCGTTTCGATGTCGTCATTCTTGTGCTGCTCATAAGCTTCGAAGACGCGGGCGAGTGGATTACCCGTTCCAGCTTGCTTGCTCTTGGCTGACGAGCGCATGGAGCCACCCATCGTGAAGAGTGAGAAGATCTTGAAGAGACCGAGGAGAAGTCCGAGCGGCAAGACGAAGAGCATGATCACGTAGCCGACAACGCCGCCCTGTTGGAAGCGCTCACCCAGTGACACCGTATTCCCGAAAATGCTGAGGAGGTCGCCGCGGGTCGGATCGATGGGCGCGCGAACAACTTGGTCTTCACCGGCCCGAACAAGCGAGGCCATGCCACTGCGGATCGTTCCGCCGGGTTGCGCCGCGAACGCGCTCAGCCGGCCGCTGTCATCGTCAACCTCAACGAACCGAACGCCGTCGGTCGTCGCCGCGGTGAACGTCCCGATCCGGATGAGTTCCAGCTCGGCATTGGCGCCGTTTGCGCCGCCATTGGAAACCGGCGCGGTGAAGGTCGTGACCTCAGACTGCGCAATCATTTCCTGCAGGATCGCCTTTGGCAGACTGTCGAGGTCCGCACGGCTAGGCAGCGAGCGAGCTTGCGAGATCTGAGAGAGCTTCTCGACGCGGCCCTCATAATGAAAATTCGCAACCGAGTTGGAGATGATCGGCATCACCTGACCAGCCGCGGCGCGGAACTGACCAAGCAGTTCGTTGAAGTCGCCAGCCTGGGCATCAAGCTGCACCTGCAGCTCAGTGTAGGCATCTTGGTTGGCTTCGAATTGCGCTTGCAGCTCACGGCCGCGGGCTTCGATCGCATTCAGCTCGGCCCGCGCCGCAGACATGATCGCCTGCTGCTCGTCGCGTTGCTCTTGGAATTCGCGCAAGCG
This sequence comes from Pseudomonadota bacterium, assembly GCA_038534535.1. Classification (GTDB taxonomy): domain Bacteria; phylum Pseudomonadota; class Alphaproteobacteria; order Caulobacterales; family Hyphomonadaceae; genus CALLCD01. The sequence goes on along the minus strand of JBCAWP010000042.1, from coordinate 596 downwards.
ACGCTGGCTTTCCTGGCTCAATTCATTGGAGTCTTGGCGAACCCGGTTGAGGATATCGCTAAGAGAAACCGACTGGGCCGTTGCTGGAATGGAAATCGCGAAGGCTCCGAGCGACATAACGCAAGCGGTTCCCAGCGCTTTGAGTGAAGTCTTGAACTTAAACATTGGTGGTTAATCCCTTGTCTTTGATGCCGCTATTGCACGGAGAATTTGGTGACAGGGGCGCTCAGCACGGTCTGCTGTTCACGCCCTTCTGCGATTTTGATGGCTTTCAACACGTCTTGCCGAGCTGCGCCCCCAAGCGATTCCCAGCTGCTTGTGGTCCGGTTCCAGCGCGCTGCTGACCGGCGATCCGGCGTGACGTAAACGAGTGCTGCCCGGCCGTACCGATAGAGTTGAACTTCGGACAGAACGCCCGGTTCGACTTCGATCTCGGCTTCCCAGGTCTCCTGCTCCGTGCCGCGCGCCAGCTCATCGCGATAGGCATCGATGATGGCACCATAGCGTTCGGCGAGGGTCAGCTCGTCGCCGCGGGCAAGCGCTTCGCGAAGCGCATTGATGCGGTCACGGCGTTCTGCCTTATGGAAAGGCAGGTC
>JBCAWP010000041.1:0-13842 GCA_038534535.1 Pseudomonadota bacterium | reverse complement strand
GCCGAACTGTCCGCAGCTGAGCAAGAGGATATTGCCAGGCGGGTGGCGCGGGCGGCCCTGCGGTTTGCAGATCTACAGAACAGCCGGACCACGAATTACGTCTTCGATATCGACCAGTTCACGAGCTTTGAAGGCAAGACCGGTCCCTATCTCCTTTATCAGGCCGTGCGGATCAAATCGATTTTGCGCAAGGCGGCCGATGAAGGGAACGCGTCGGGCGCGATCCGAATCGACAATGACCGCGAGCGCGCGCTTGTACTGGCGCTGGACGGTTTCGCAGGGGCGCTCACCCTCGCGCGGGATAAGCGTTTGCCGCACTTTATCTGTGAACACGTCTATACGCTCGCCCAGGCTTTTGCCGCCTTTTACGGGGCGTGCGCGATCGCAAATGAAACAGACCCCGATATTCGGGCCTCACGCCTCGGCTTGAGCGAAGCTGTGTTGAACCAGTTGGAATTTGGGCTGGGCCTCCTTGGTATCGAGGCACCTGATCGGATGTAGATTTTAAAAAATCTTCATATTAAAAAATGCAAAGATTCGTTTATTACTATCCGGTAATAGCTGGAGGGAAATATGGATCGCATTTTAAAACTGGCAATCACAGGTGCGTTTTGCTTATCATTTTCGAGCATCTGTTCTGCCGACGAAAATTTTTACGTCCCTAGATATCTACCAATTTCCCAGGACGCAGGGACCACTACTGCGTCGGGCGGAGCTGACAGCGATACTGAAGCTGAAGCCAGTAATGCTGAAGAGGAGGTACTGACAAAAAAGGAAACCGAAGAGCTCATTGATCGGAAAATTTCCGAAGGAAGTCGAAACTTTTGGGATTATTTTGGCGTTGGTGCCGGCGCAACTTATTTCCTAGCTGATGAAGCTCAACGGGTTGAAGAGGCCTTCCTTGATGAGAACGGTATCGTTCGGGTAAATCGTGACACTCGTGCGAATGTAGGCTTTTTTCTTGAGGCCCACGTACTCAGGCGCGGCTGGTGCCCTACTGCATTCTTCCGCAAGAATGTGGATAATAACAAACCTGGAGGATGTGGCCCTTTTGTGATTGCACAGCCGAGCTCCGACGAGATTATCGACGCCTTGGGCTTTGGCTATATGGTCCAAGCTTATGGGGCGTCGAATAATCGTCCCGGTGTGAGTATGAATTTGGGTCTTGGTGTACTTATTGATCCAAATACGGAAGAGCTTCGCAGCCAACTTCGCGTTGATGAGCCGCTTCCCGATATGTTTGACGCTTCGATCGGTCTGACACAAAGCGTGTCCAGAACTCAGCTCGTCTTTATAGTGTCTTTCAGCGGATAAAACGTGGTGCACCGTTCTATTAATCGCGGACACAGGTCCTCACGTCTTGAAGCAATGAATTGATGCAATTTAAATTCGGTCTGGGCCTCCTCGGTATCGAGGCACCCGATCGGATGAAGGCGAAGCGCAAGTTTCGGGTGGCTCCTGAATTCCCATCGCGGCACATTGCACTCCAGGAGGAATTGCGATGACCGATCAAAAAGCCAAATTCGATGCATTTGCGGGCCTGCATAGCCCCGGTGATCCCGTCGTTTTATACAATATCTGGGATGCGGGAACGGCGCGCGCCCTCGCCAATGCCGGTGCCCGCGCCATCGCAACGGGAAGCTACTCCGTTGCCAAGGCCAACGGGTTCGACGACGGCGAACAAACACCGCTGGGTCTTGTCATTGAGAACGCTGCGCGGATCGCTTCCGCGGTCGATCTCCCGGTGACCATTGACTTTGAGACGGGATATGGCGCGTCCCCAGAGGGCGCAGCGGCCAGCCTCAAAACGCTTTTGGACACCGGCATTGTCGGCGTGAATATTGAAGATGGCTCGTTCGGACAGGGCCTTCGACCTGTGGAGGAACAAGCCGCACGTATTGAAGCGCTCGCCGCTGTTCGCTCAGCATCTGGCGTGCCCGCCTGGATCAATGCGCGCACAGACGTGTTCTTGGAAGCGCCGGCGGAACAACACGCCGACAGAGTGGGCGAAGCGATCGAACGTGGTGCTGCCTATGCCGAGGCAGGTGGCCAAGGCTTCTTTGTTCCGGGTCTCATAGATCTCGATTTGATCGCGCGCGTCTGCGAATCGGCCCCCTTGCCCGTCAATGTCATGGCAACGGGAAAGACCCCGTCGATTGCGGATTATTCGGCCGCCGGCGTGTCGCGTGTAAGTTATGGCGGCTACCCTTGGCATCTAATGATGAAAATTCTGGCAGATGAAGCGGCGAAGATTTTGCCACAGCGATAACGCCTTGCCGCTGCCCAGAATCCGAATTACCTCTCGGAAATAAGCAAAACCTCCTCCCCGGGAGAGAGCGGGCATATCGTCCGCCGCCGAAGGCGCAACCGCCCCGGAAACGCTCAGGCAAACGGACCGGAGAGGAGACCACACGCTGGAAAGAGGCAGGCATAACGCCGTGGCCTCGCCGAAGGAGCAAGCAAGCTTGATCGCTTGTGGAATCTCTCAGGCGCCGAGACAGCGGGGGCGGTTGATCCGAGGTCCAATGCGGACCTCAGCCGCTTCGGAGCTCGGTGCCATGGCCGACACTGAAAAAACTGATCTTAAGCGCACGCCGCTGCACGCCATCCATTTGGAGATGGGCGGAAAAATGGTGCCCTTTGCTGGCTATGACATGCCAGTTCAGTTCGAGGGGGTGAAAGCGGAACATCTTTGGACCCGCACCCATGCCGGATTGTTCGACGTCTCCCATATGGGGCCGTGCTTTCTCTTCCTGAAGGAAGGCCTCGGCGCGCCGGGTAGCCATGAGCGCATCGCCGCCCTGATCGAGACCCTCGTGCCCAGCAATATCGCGGGGCTGAAGCCGGGGCAGGGGCGGCTGACCGTGCTTCTGAATTCCGATGGAGGCATCCTGGACGATCTGATCGTGACGCGCATGCCGGATCCCGCGCTTGAGGGCATGCTGTATATCGTCGTGAACGGGGCGGTGAAGGAAGAAGATTGGGCCGTTATGACCCGCGAACTCGGCGCCTCCGCAGGGCTCCAACGCGCCGACGACCGAATTCTGATGGCCCTCCAAGGGCCCGACGCCGAAGCCGTTTTGCGGCCGCACTTTCCAGAAGCAGCCGATCTCAGCTTCATGCGGTGTGCCTATATCCAGAAAGACGGCGAAAAGTACATGTTGTCCCGGTGCGGCTATACCGGTGAAGACGGGTTTGAGCTGCTTCTCCCCGGCAATGAGGTCGGCCAGTCATTCGTTCGCACGCTCCTCGACGATCCGCGCGTCAAACCGATCGGGCTTGGGGCACGGGACTCGCTCCGGCTCGAGGCGGGGCTCTGCCTTTACGGCCATGACATGGACGCAGACCGCACCCCGGTCGAGGCCGATCTCCAATGGGTCATCCAAAAGGGCCGCCGCGCGCGTGCCGACTTTCCGGGTGCGGCGAAAATCCTTGCTCAGCTGGCAGATGGACCGGCCCAAAAACGCGTCGGCATTCAGCCGCTCGGGCGTGCACCTGCGCGGGAAGGCACGGAGATACGCGTCGGCGATGAACCCGTTGGGGTTGTCACGTCTGGCGGCTTTGGGCCCAGCGTCGAGAAGCCGGTCGCCATGGGCTATGTGCGTACAGATCTCGCAGAGGCCGGCACCGCCATTGATCTGATCATTCGCGGCAAGCCGCACCCAGCCGAAGTGTGCGCGCTACCATTCGTTCCATCCAATTACAAACGCTGAGGGCTCAAGCGATGACGACGACCTATTTCACCGAAGACCATGAATGGATCGCTGTTGATGGCGACACCGGCACTGTTGGCATTACCAAATATGCCGCAGAGCAGCTGGGCGATGTGGTTTTCGTCGAAGTACCGGATACCGGGAAGTCCTTCGCCAAGGGCGATGATATGGCCGTCGTTGAGAGTGTGAAGGCGGCGTCGGACGTCTATGCGCCGGTCGCCGGCGAAGTTCTCGAAGGCAATGAGGCCCTCGCAGATGCGCCGCAGACCGTGAATGAAGATCCCGAAGGCACCGGCTGGTTCTGCAAGCTGAAGCTCGCTGAAAAGGGCGAGCTCAACGGATTGATGAACGCTGAGGCCTACGCAAAATTCTGCGAGGGTCTTTAGCCCATGCATCCGTCGCCGGCCTTTCGCATGGATGACCCCGCCGGGGCCCGCGCCTTTGTAACCGCGCACCCCTTTGCCGTGCTGGCGCGGAATGATGTGAGCGGACCGGTAACGGCGCTTGTGCCGCTCGTTTTCGCCCCCTCGGCGCCGGATCGCTTGATCGGCCATGTCGCGCGCGGAAATGCGTTTTGGGGCGGGGTGGCGGACACCGAGCAAAAGGCCGTTGCCGTGTTCCAGGGGCCCGATGCCTATGTTTCGGCATCCTTTTATCCCTCCAAAGCCGAACATGGGCGGGTTGTTCCCACTTGGAATTATCTTGCGGTCGAGGTTCGAGGCCGGCTGACCTTTGAGACCGATCCGAACCGTTTGGAGCCATACATCAAGGCATTGACCGAACAGATGGAAGCGCCGCGCGAAGCGCCATGGGCCATCTCTGATGCACCGGCTGACTATATCGAACGGTTGTCGCACGCGATTGTCGGCTTCGATCTCAGCGTCGATGACGTCACCTATGTTCGCAAGCTGAGCCAGAATAAACCGGGCCTTGATGCGGACGGCGCAGCAAATGGCCTGGCGGCCTCTCCCCATGCAACTGGCCGTGCGCTCGCCGATGAGATGCGACAGGAGGCGGCGCGCCCGTGATGACCGTTTCGCTCTTCTGGTGCCCGGCCTTTGTGCCCGTCCCACCGGGGGCTGCGGCCCTTTTTCACCTGCTTCTCACCTCCAGCACGGAGAATGCCCGATGAGATACCTGCCCTTAACGCCCGAAGACCGGGCCGAAATGCTACGCGTCATTGGCGCCCCGTCTGTCGATGCTTTCTACGAGGACGTGCCCCGCACCGCACGCCTTGGCGGAAAGATTGACGGTCTTCCAGACCACCAGGGCGAGTTGGCTGTTGAGCGCCACTTGTCTGCCTTGGCGGCCCGCAACCAAGCGGCGTCCGCTGGACCGTTTTTCGTCGGCTGTGGCGCGTACAAACACCATGTCCCGGCGACCGTAGATCACATTATCCAGCGCTCGGAATTCTTGACGACGTATACGCCCTACCAACCGGAAGTGGCCCAGGGCACGCTGCAAACTCTCTTCGAGTTCCAGACCCAAGTCGCTGCGCTTACGGCCATGGATTTGGCCAATGCCTCGATGTATGACGGCTCAACGGCATGCGCCGAAGCCGCTGTCATGGCCTGCCGTGTGACAAAGCGGAAAAAGGTCGTGCTCTCGGGCGGTTTGCATCCCCACTATGCCGCCGCCACAAAAACACTTTGTGAGGCCCAAGGCCTGGACGTTGTCCAGCTGCCCGCCGCGATCGATGGCGAGCTTGAGCTTGCTGGCGCCGCCGACGGAGAGACGGCCTGTGTCATCGGCCAGAGCCCGAATGTGTTTGGCACCGTCACGGATCTCACGCCGGTATCGGAAGCCGCCCATAATCAGGGCGCGCTGCTCGTCTCGGTCTTCACTGAAGCGGTGAGCCTCGGTCTCGTCACGCCCCCAGGCGAAATGGGCGCTGATATCGCCGTGGGCGAGGGGCAGTCGATTGGCAATCCGCTCACCTTTGGCGGGCCCTATGTGGGGCTCTTCGCGGCGCTGCAAAAGCTGGTGCGCCAGATGCCGGGCCGGCTCTGCGGCGAGACCGTGGATGCCGACGGGGCTCGCGGCTTTGTGCTGACGCTCTCAACGCGCGAGCAGCACATCCGGCGCGACAAGGCGACGTCGAACATTTGCACGAATGCGGGGCTTTGCGCGCTCGCCTTCACGGCGCACATGACGCTGCTTGGCGAGAAGGGCCTCGCCCAACTCGCGACGCTGAACCATGAAGCCGCGTGCGATCTTGCCGACGCGCTGGAGGCGATTGACGGGGTCGAGATCGTGACGCCGCGCTTCTTTAATGAGTTTGCATTCAAAACGCCGATGAACGCCGAAGCCGTGCTCGCCATGCTGGCCGAGCGGGGCATCCTCGGCGGCGTGCGGGCCTCGCGTCTGCTGCCCGATGCACACATGGACGATGTGATCATTTGCGCCGCTACAGAATGCACGACTGAAACCGACATTGCAGCCTTTGCCGGCGCGCTTAAGGAGATTGTGTGATGACCATGAACAACACTGGACGTCCGACGACACCCATCCATGGCAAGGCCAAAACCGAGAACGAAACCGTGTCAGGCTCCCGCGGCCTGTTGCAGCGCGAAGACCTGATCTTTGAGGTCGGTTCACCGGCGACGACCGGCGTCGATCTCCCGGCACCGAAGGGGCGGAAGACCCGCCTCGGCGGGGTCGAGCGGCGAACGCAGACCGGCCTGCCGGGCCTGTCTGAGCCGCAGGCGGTGCGCCACTATGTGCGCCTGTCGCAGCGCAATTACGCCATCGACCTCGGCCTGTTCCCGCTTGGCTCGTGCACGATGAAGCACAATCCGCGCCTCAACGAGAAACTGGCGCGTCTGCCGGGCTTTGCCGACATACACCCGATGCAGCCCCAGGCGACCGTACAGGGTGCGCTTCAGCTGATCGATGAGCTGGCAACTTGGCTGAAGACGCTGACCGGCATGCCGGCCGTCGCCATGAGCCCGAAAGCCGGCGCCCATGGTGAGCTTTGCGGGATGATGTCAATCCGCGCGGCTTTGATCGCGCGCGGCGAGTCCGATGTGCGAAAACGCGTCCTGGTCCCGGCTTCGGCCCACGGGACCAACCCGGCGACGGCCATCCAGTGCGGCTTCGTTGTCGATGAGATTGAGGCCAATCCCGATGGCCGCGTGAGCATGGACCAGCTACGCGAAAAACTGAGCGAGCCATCGGATATTGCCGGTATCATGCTCACCAATCCGAATACGTGCGGCCTGTTCGAGCGTGACATCAAGGAAATCGCCGATCTGATCCACGATGCCGGTGGCTATTTCTACTGCGATGGCGCGAACTTCAACGCGATTGTGGGCCGGGTTCGCCCGGGCGATCTCGGCATCGATGCCATGCATATCAACCTGCACAAGACCTTCTCGACCCCCCATGGCGGCGGCGGGCCAGGATCCGGCCCCACGGTGTTGTCCGAAGCGCTTGCGCCCTTTGCGCCTGTGCCTTTCATCGTGAAGGATGCAGATGGGCTATATCATTTGGTCGAAGAAGACCGCCGCGAGGCCGAGCACAGCTTCGGCCGCCTCTGTGCCTTCCATGGCCAGATGGGCATGTTCGTGCGGGCGATCAGCTATATGCTGAGCCATGGCGCCGACGGTCTCAAACAGGCCGCTGAAGACGCAGTCCTTAACGCAAATTACATTCAGGCCCGTATGAGAAGCGTTATGACGGCAGCTTTTGACGGTTACTGTATGCACGAAGCGCTGTTTTCGGACGCTTTCGTCGCGGACGGGATCGAAACCATCGACATTGCGAAAGCCCTGATCGATGAGGGGTATCACCCAATGACAATGTATTTCCCGCTTGTCGTGAAGGGGGCCATGCTCGTCGAACCGACCGAGACCGAATCCAAAGCCGAACTTGATCGGTTCTGCGACGCCCTCGAGCAGGTTGCGCGCCGGGCCGCAGCGGGTGACCAAAGCCTCAAACAAGCGCCGTATTTTGCACCGATGCGCCGTCTCGATGAAACCCAAGCGGCCCGGAAACCCGTGCTGCGCTGGATCCCGGAGGCGCCGCCGGCGCTCGCAGCTGAATAGGGACGACCCGTCTCACCTTCACGGTGTGGTGGTCTCGACACAATCACGCCTTATGTGATCACTTATAAGTGGGTGGACTGGTGTCGCACGGCGCCGATCGCATAAACAGGCAAGAATGGCTTATAAACAAGACCCTCCGACAGGCCCTGTAGACCCCGCACCGTTCACCGGCGTGCGGCAGGGCATTCGCACGTTAAGCCGCCAGACCTTCGCGATCATCGGCCTTGCCCTCATTATCCTTTCGGTGCCGATAGGATTTCTGACGCCATTTCTGCCGATTGGCTTGCCCATGGGGATCGCAGGGGCAGCTTTGCTCGCCCGTAATGCGGTCTGGGGTCAGCGGCTGATTGGTTGGATGTTGAGACGACATCCGCGCCTCGAACGCCTGTCTCCGAACTGGTTGATTCGGATGATCCTCAAACGAGATAAGCGCGCCGAGCCCTAGACCGTTTGCTCTCGGTCAAATTCACGCAATGTCTTTATCGTCTTAGTTCAGCTGCGACTCGACCTGCTGAACCGCGGCCTCAAAATGATCAGTTTTGTCTTTTGACAGCAGTTGGGAGGCCGCTTCGGTCGCGGCATCGGCGGCGGCCCGGCGGACATCCGCTGCGGCATCGACTTCAGCCTGGCGAATGCGGGCTTCTGCAATAGCCTCACGGCGTTCCATGCGGCGTTGCAGGGCCTCACGGGCGTCTTCGCGCATGGTTTTCGCGTCTGCTTTCGCCTGGGCGATGATCTGCTCTGCGTCTTCGTCCGCCTTACGCTGGGCGCGCTCTGCCTCAGCCAGGGCCTTTGCTGCCGCCTCTCGGAGATCTTTCGCCTCATCGAGCTGCGCGGCGATGGCGGCTGAGCGCTGGTCGAGCATCCCGACAATCGCGCGGAAACCACCGACGAACCAAACAATCAGGAGGAAGGAGACCATCGCTAAGAATGCGATATTTGTGGCCGGGTGGGTCAGCCACTCAAAGGGCCCCCCCGATCCATCGCCCGCGGCCAGTGCCATGGGGGCCGTGAGGCCGGCATAAAGTCCGAGAGCGAGCGTGCGGTAAATCATGCCAAATCAGCCTTTCGCATTTACGGCGGCGGCAACAGCTTTCTTCACCGACGCCGCCGTTGCTTTGGACCCGAGACGTGCCACAATCGCCTTCGTGGCTTCGCCAGCAACCTCCTGGACATTCGACATGGCCTCGGTGCGCAACTCTGCGATCCGGGCTTCGGCAGCCTCAAGCTTGGATTCGATCTCTGCATCCACGCGCTGGGTTTCCACCGCGATTTCCTCGGCCATCGAGGCCTCTGCATCGGCCGCTGTCTGGCGCGCTTTTACACGCGCCTGGGTAATCCGCTTTTCAAGTTCCACCCGGGCGTCGCTTGCCTGCTCGTCTAGGCGTGCGGCCTCATCGAGATCGTCGGCGATCGTGTCAGACCGGCGTTCCAGATTGGCCCCAAGGCGGGGCAAAATTGTCCGGGACAAGACGAGATAAAGCCCGCCGAACGTGATCGCGAGCCAGAAAAGCTGCGATGGAAAATGCCACGATTCAAACGGCGGGAAGGCATTGCCCGCTTCGCCGCCATGGGCGTCAGCCGCGGATTCTGCAAGAAGACCGATCAAGGACATGGCGCGTATTCCTTACCAGACCTGGCCGGTGGCGGTGTCCGCCGGCCAGAAGATGTCGAAGTGACTAGACGACGAACAGGATAAGGATCGAGACGAGGAACGCCAGGATGCCGAGCGCTTCAGACAGCGCCATACCGATGAAGAGGTTACCGGTTTGCTGCGGCGCCGCCGACGGGTTGCGCATCGCGGCCTCAAGGAACGAGCCGAAGATGTTACCCACACCGATGGCCGCACCGATCATACCGAGGGTTGCGAGGCCGGCACCGACATATTTGAGGCCGAGAGTGATGTCGCCTTCCATGAGAAACTCCTTAATCTGGAATGCTTTTGAAAATTTGGACGACCGCAAAGCGTGATTGCGACACGGCGTCAAGCGGATGGGTCAATGATGTCCTGGGTGAAGCGCGTCATTCAGATAGACGCAGGTCAAAATGGCGAAGACATAGGCTTGAAGAAAAGCCACGAGAAATTCGAGCGCGTTGAGCGCGACCCCCATGCCGAAAGAAAGGGCCGCGAGCGGTAGATAGACGATACCAGCGCCGGCGAGGGATACCGCAAAGCCGGCAAACAGTTTCAGCATGATGTGGCCAGCAAGCATATTCGCGAACAAGCGCAGTGCGAGTGTCAAAGGCCGCGCCAGGAAGGAAATGATCTCGATCGGAACAAGGATCAGGTAAATCGGCCAAGGCGCACCGGCGGGCGCGAACAGGCGGAAGAACTGTCCCCCATTTTTGAAGATGCCGTAGACGATGACGATGCCGATGACGAGCAATGCCAGGGCCCCGGTCACAATCACATGGCTTGTGGTTGTGAAGGCATAAGGCACCATGCCGATCATATTGGCTGCGAAGATGAAGAAGAACAGCGTAAAGACGAACGGAAAGAAGCGCAGGCCATCTTCCCCAGCGACGCCGCGAATCATATTGGCGACGAATTCGTATCCGATTTCGCCGACTGATTGCAGCCGGTCGGGGACCAGCGTGTTGCGCGTCGCGGTGTAGCCGAACAGTGCCACCACCACGCCCACGGCGAGCATCATATACGCGCTCGCATTGGTGAACGACAGGTCCGTACCGGCAATCGTCAGTTCGAAGAGCTTTTTGACCTCGAACTGCTCGATCGGGTCAGCCACCGCCATGAATGGGAACATCAGCCCTCAAGTCCTCTTGTCTGGCGGATCTGCCAGCTTGGCCATCTCAGCATTGATTTCTTGGTAGGCGCGTATAACACCTAAAACGCCCGCGGCAAGGCCAAAGCCCAGCATGATCAGTAGTCCCCATGGAGCGGTGTCAAATATGCCGTCGATCAGCAGTCCGATCATGACCCCAACAAAGACACTTGCGCCGAATTCGGCACCGTAGCGCAGGGCCAGTGCGCCAGCATTTATCGAAGAATTCTCTGTTTTTTGAGGGTGTTCGCGCGCTTCACGGGCCGCTTTGGCCCGCGCGATTCGTGCCGTAAGGTCGTCAGGGTCGTCGTCTGACATGCCTCACCTGCATCATTCTGCCGCAACCAGTTCTTCCGCAGCGTTCAGATCAACGGACACGAGTTTTGAGACACCTTTTTCTCGCATAGTCACACCAAACAGCCGATCCACACGACTCATCGTGACAGGGTTGTGGGTGATGATGATGAAGCGCGTGTCCGTCCGGGTGCGCATCTCATCCAGCATCCGGCAGAACCGGTCAACATTCGCATCATCCAGGGGCGCATCCACCTCGTCGAGGACGCAAACCGGTGACGGATTAGACAGGAAGACCGCGAAGATCAGGGCGGCAGCCGTCAGCGCCTGTTCCCCGCCGGACATGAGTTGCAGCGTACCAAGGCGTTTGCCAGGGGGCTGGGCGAAGATCTCCAGTCCTGCGGCCAGGGGATCGTCGGCATCGACAAGGCGCAGTTCCGCCTGGCCGCCCCGAAACAGTGTTGTGAAGAGTGTTTTGAAATGCTCGTTCACGGTCTCGAAGGCTTGGACGAGCCGAGCCCGACCTTCATCATTCAGGGCATCGACACCTTTGCGGAGGGTGGCGATGGCTTTTTCGAGATCTTTCTTCTCATGGCCCTGGGCGCCAAGGCGCTCTGCCATCTCTTCAGCCTCTGCTTCAGCGTCCATATTGACGCCGCCTAGGAGGTCGCGGTCGCGTTTTAGGTCTTCCGCGCGCCGCATACACGCGGCAAGATCGACTGTCTCAATCGTCTCTTCTGAGAGACAAGATTGGGCGAGTGGAAGCAGGCCTTCTGGCAGGCGTTGAAATTGGCTGCGCGCTGTTTCAATGGCTTCGACAAATCGCGCATCTGCCATGTCGAGGGACACCTTCGCGCCGGCGAGCGATTCGCGGGCCGTTGCCGCGGCAGCTGTGGCCGAGCGCGCCGCGCTTTCGGTCTCTCTTGCCAAGCGCTCGGCCTCTGCGAGTTTGTCACTCGCCGCTTTGCGATCAGTATCCAGCGTGTCGGCCCGCGTAATGAGCGCCGCGACTTTCTCGTCCGCTTGCGCCTTATCACCGGCCTGTCCAGCCTTGATTTCAGCAACAATAGCGTCCTGCCGGTCGGTGAGGGCCGATAGTCGTGCCTGCGCGGCATCCTTCCGCCGCTCCCAATTTGCGACATCGCGTTTCAGCGTTTCGCGGCGGGTAGCGGCCTGTTCGCGGCCGCGTGTCACATCCGTCAATCGGCCACGCGCCTCGACTTCCGTCGCCCTTGCGGCGGCGAGAGTATCCCGGGCCTGCTCAAGTGATTGGGCGAGCGCCTCGCCGGCGCTGGCATCCTCGGTCGACTGGGACTGGGCAAGGGCCTCTTTTGTCGCCATCAATTCTGAACGCAGCCGGTTCAGCGTATCTTCGAGGGATTGGCGGCGTAGGCCCGCTTGCTCATAGGCTTGGCGCGCATCCGCGCTCTTGCGGCGGGCTTGGTCTAGCCGTTTGGACGTTTCCGGCACTTGCGGGCGCGCGTCACGCAGGGCGGATTCGAGGGCTTCGCGGGTCGTTTCAGCATCCGTGAGTGTTGCTTGCAGCGCCGTCAGCTGTTCGACTAGGGCAGGGCGTTTTTGAACGGCGTCAGTCAGCTGGGCGCTTTGTTCGAGGCGCTCAGCTTCCGGGACAGGCGCATCGGGTGTTTTCACAAACCCGTCCCACCGCCAGAGATGGCCATCCTGACTGACAAGCCGCTGACCAGGCTGCAATACTTTCGCGAGACGCGGCCCATCTTCCGGGTCGACAATCCCGCACTGGCTTATCCGTGCGGCGAGTTCGGCGGGGGCGTCACATATGTCTGAGAGAGGTTTGGCACCACCTGGCAGTGCGCCGGTTTCGGTCGCTTTGCCTTCCCAGCGGCGAGATGCCGTTGGGTCAAGGGACGCTTTTAGGTCGTCGCCAAGGGCCGCGGCGAGGGCTCGCTCAAACCCGCGCTCCACCCTCATCGCATCGATTACTGGTGGTCCATCATCGCTATCGCCTTGGGTAAGCAGGCGTTCAAGGCCTCTTATCTCTGCATCAATGGCAGCGAGTTCGGCCTCGGCTGTTTGGACGGGACCAGCTGCATCGGCCTCGGTCGCGCGGGCGTCAGCAAGCTTCGCTTCAAGCGCTTCGACGGTTGAAAAGGCTTCATTATAGGCGGTCTCAGCGCCGTTTTCTGCCGCTTCCGCTAAGGCGACCTCGCTCGAAAACGCATCGAGTGGACCGACGGCGTTGAGATCTGCTTCAGCACGTACGACTTCGCCGTCCAAATGAGCTTGCCGTTTGACTAACGCATCACGGCTATCCAAGGCGGCACGCCGGCGCGCCCGAACTTCAAAAAGGTCCGACGATAGACCATCGACTTTCGATTCCGCCGCCTGCAGCCCCCCCCGCGCCGCCTCCAAAGCTGTGCGCGCCTCGGCTTCTTGTTCAGCGCTCTTCCCCGGATCAAGCGACGGGAGCGCGGCCAGATCACGCTCGGCTTGTGCGCGGCTCTCGTCGGCCTCAGAGGAGGCGTCGCGCTCGCGGGCGATATCGCTTTCAAGCCGGTCGCGTTCGCGCTCTAGCCGTGAGATCGCGTCGCTCGCTGCCTTCTGTTCCGCTTCAAGCCGCGCCAGAGCGATCCGCGCCTGGCCGAGTTTCGCGGATGCAAGACTTTCGGCTTCTCGAAGCGGCGATAAGGCCTCGGCCGCCGAGAGTCGCGCGCGCTCTGCCTGCGCATCAGCAAGTGTCAGGTGTTCCACATCTTGCTGTGCCGTTGCCATGGCCGCATGGGCAGCTTGCTGCGCTTCTTTCGCCCCGATCCATCGTATGTGCGCGGCCAGGGCTTCAAAGCCGTGAATATCTTCCGATAACACCTTGTATTTGCGGGCTTTGCGTGCCTGGCGTTTTAGGCTCTCCAATTGTCGCTCGACTTCCGCCGAGACCTCGGTGAGGCGTTCAAGATTGTTTTCGGCCGCGCGGAGCTTTAGTTCAGCTTCGTGTCGGCGCGTGTTGAGCCCGGAAATCCCGGCCGCTTC